>SYIB01000158.1 GCA_005798965.1 Planctomycetia bacterium | reverse complement strand
TATCTTCATGGTCGCGCGCATGTCGCCACTGTTTGAACTGTCCGACACCGCCTTATCCTTTGTGCTGGTCGTCGGTTCGATCACGGCCTTGTTCATGGGCTTCCTCGGGATCATTCAAAACGATATCAAGCGTGTCGTCGCTTACTCAACATTGTCACAGCTCGGATACATGACGGTAGCGCTGGGCGCGTCTGCCTATTCAGTCGCCGTGTTTCACCTGATGACACATGCGTTCTTCAAGGCGCTGCTCTTCCTGACCGCGGGTGCCGTCATGCATGGCTTTGCAGGCCAGCTCGACATCCGCAAACTCAGTGGATTGCTCAAGGTGCCTGGTTTCCGCCTGGTGAGCCTCCTCGCGGTCCTTGGTTGCTTCTGGCTGGCCGCGTTCCCCTTCACCGCAGCGTTCTTCAGCAAGGACGAGATCCTGGTCTCGGCCTTCACCGCGAAGGATGAGCGCGTGCATGTGCTGGGCTGGATCGGCCTCGTGGTCGCCGCGCTGACCGCGTACTACACCTTCCGCGTCGGCTTCCGGGTCTTCTTCGGCCCGGTCAAGTACGAGCCGGGTGATGAGCACCATGGCCACGATGACCACGATGGTCATGGCGATCATGGCGGTCATGGCGGTCATGGCAATCATGGCGATCATGGCCACTCGCATGGTTCGTCCGCGGCGCATGGCGGTCACGGCCGCCATGGTGAGTTCCACCCGCATGGCCCCCGCTGGGCCATCCGTGTGCCGCTCGTGCTGATCGCGGTCGGCGCCATCCTCGCTGGTTGGCCGAGTTACCGAACGATGCTGGACCACGATGAACCAAACTGGGTCAAGACCCAGGTCGAGCATTCGAGCGCCTACCAGGGGGTCGCCGCCGAATCACACGCACCGCACGGCGCACACGATGCAGCCACGACCGCTGCTGCAGGTGAACATGCCCACGGTGACCATGGCCACCTGGTCCTGGGCATGGATGCCCACACCGCCGTCGGACGACTCGGCTCGCTTGCGTGCATCGCTGGCATCCTGGTGTCGCTCTACCTTCACCTCATCAACCGCGGTGCCGCCGACGCCCTGCGACGCACGCTGATGGGTTCGGTCGCCACGCGCTGGATTGTCGTGGGTGCCGAGCGCAAGTGGATGGTCGATGAGTTCTATGACTGGGTGATCCGCCTGCCGCTTCGGGTGGTGGCGAACATCCTGTCCGCCATCGACGAATTGCTGCTCGATGCGGGCATCGTGAATGGCATCGGCGCCCTGCCTGCTGCGGTCGGGCGGCTCTTCAGGCCCTTGTATGGCGGTGTGGTGCAGGGCTACGCGGTCACGATGGCTGGCGGTGTCGCATTGGTCGCCGCGTGGGTCATCTGGATCTGGCTGCGGGGAGCGAACTGAACATGAATCTCATCTGGGCATCCATCCTGATTCCTGTCGCGACCGCCGCAGTGATTGCGGTGGCCAACGCGCGGGCTGCACGCAGCCTTGCGGCCGTTGGTTCGCTGGCGAGTCTCGGCGCGCTCGCCGTGTTTGCCTGGCAGTTCCCGGCGTGGTCGACCGGTTCGGTCCATCCCGAGCCATGCGGCTGCGTGTGGCTTGGCTCGATCAACGCCACGCTCGGCGTCGGCTTCGATTCGGTCAGCCTCATGCTCGCGCTGCTCGAGGCGTTCCTGATCCCGATCTGCGTGATTGGATCATGGACTGCGATCTCCGACCGCCAGCGCGAGTACTACGGCTGGTTCATGCTGCTGCATGCCAGCATCCTGCTGGCCTTCGCCGCTCGTGATGTGCTGCTGTTCTACGTTGGCTACGAGTTCACCCTCGTGCCGCTGCTGTTCATCATCGCGATCTGGGGCGGTCCAGAACGCCGCCAGGCCGCGCACAAGCTGTTCCTCTATACGTTCCTCGGGTCGCTGTTCTTCCTCGGCTCGATCCTCTTCGTGGGCTGGCAGCATCATGCATCGACCGGACTCTGGAGCTGGGACATGGGAACGCTGGCGACCTTCGCCAGCACGCGACTGCCTGCCAACACCCAGTTCTGGCTCTTTGCCGCTCTGCTCGCTGGGTTTGCCGTCAAGGTGCCCCTCTTTCCTGTGCACACCTGGCTGCCCTTGGCCCACAACCAGGCGCCTACCGCCGGCTCGGTCATCCTTGCAGGCACGCTGTTGAAGTTGGGCACGTATGGCATCTTCCGCCTCGCGCTGCCCATGGCCCCCGAGGGCGGTGCTGCTCTGGCGGTGGTCGCGTCCGTGCTCTGTACGGTGGCGGTCGTCTATGCGGCGCTCATCTGCTGGGTGCAGACCGATGCCAAGAAGCTGGTGGCTTACTCGTCGGTGAGCCACTTGGGCATCTGCATGCTCGGTCTCTTCGCCCTGAATCCCGTGGGTGCGCAAGGCAGTGTGCTCTACATGATCAACCATGGCCTCTCGACGGGTGCCCTGTTCCTCCTGATCGGGATGGCCTACGAGCGCTATCACGTGAAGGACATGGACCAGATCGGCGGTCTCGCCAAGCGCATGCCGGTCTGGGGGTTCTTCATGGTGTTCTTCACCATGAGTTCGATCGGCCTGCCGGGTCTCAACGGCTTCGTGGGCGAGTACCTCTGCCTCTTCGGGACCTACATCGCCACCGCCGATGCATCGACGGGCTACCCCGGCCTGCTCGGTCCGGGCTTTGCGCTCGTCGCGGGCACGGGCCTGATCCTGGGCGCGATGTACATGCTGCTCCTCGTTGGGCGCTACGTGTTCGGTCCATTGCGGGAGCCCAAGGATGAGTTGCACGGTCAGCATGCGCACAACGCCTCGCACGGCCACGATGGTCATGGAGCAGTTCCTGGCGACCTGACCGGCCGCGAAGTCGGCCTGCTGGTTCCTCTCGCTCTGGTGTGCCTCTTCATCGGGGTCTATCCCAAGCCCATGCTGCAGGCGATCGGTCCGGTGGTCGAGCGCACGTTGGCGCCGTACCCGGCCGCCGTCGAGCGAACGCTGAAATCGCAGTCGCAGGCCGCAGAGGCCCTGCAGGCTGAGCCCAAGGAGGATGACCGTGGTTGACATGAGCCAGACGGTGGCGATGCTCGCACCGGAGATCGTGCTGTTCGTGGCCTCGATGCTGGTGGCCGTGCTGGGGCTGTCGCGTTCGACCGGGGTCCGATCGCTGGTGCCGTGGGTCTGCGTCGCGGCGCTGGTCGGATCGATCTTCGCGCTCGACGCCGTCTGGACGCCCGAACGCATCCAGGGTGCGCGCCTGCTCTTCCCCATGATGGGCAAGTACGGCAAGGCGCTCATCGCGCTCATCGGCATTGGTTTGGTGGCGGTCTCCGCCGGTTCGATCGACCGTCGATACGAAGAAGCGGTCTCGCGCGGCAGGGCGTCGTTCGATGCCCTGCGGGTCGTCCGCGGTGAGTACTACGCGTTCCTCCTGCTGAGCCTGACGGGCGCCATGCTCGTCATGAGTGCGCCGGACTTGATCTGGCTGTTCCTTGGCCTCGAGCTGGTCAGCCTGCCGACCTACATCATGGTGGCGGTCGCGCGCACCGGTCGTCGCAGCATGGAAGCGGCGATGAAGTACTTCTTCCTCGGTGCGCTGGCGACGGCGGTGACGCTGTACGGCTTCGCGATGCTGTACGGCGCCACAGGCACGATGCAGCTCGTTCCGATGCGCGATGCGCTCGCTGAGCAGGCTGCAGGCGCGGGCCTGAGCACCACGGCGCTCCTCGGCACCATCCTCACCGTGCTCGGGCTTTGCTTCAAGCTCGCGGCGGTGCCCATGCACTTCTATGCGCCCGATGTGTACGAGGGGGCCCCGCTTCCGGTCACGGCATTCCTGTCGTTCACACCCAAGATCGCAGGCTTTTCGGCGCTCATCACGGTGCTTGGGGCCGTGGGCTGGTCGGGGCACGCGATGGTCGATCACGATGGCGTGCGCATCGCCTACGAAGGCCTTCCGCAGCCGATCACGGCTGTGCTCTGGATGGTGGCTGTGCTCACCATGATCCTGGGCAACATCGGGGGCATTCTGCAGACCAGTCTCAAGCGCACGCTTGCGTACTCGTCGATCGCCAACAGCGGCTACATGCTGGTCGGCGTGATCGTCGGACCCAAGGGCGGCATCGGCGCGATGTACCTCTTCATGCTCGGCTACGGCGTGATGACCGTGGCAACCTTCGGCGTCCTTGCGGCGCTCGAGCGCAAGGGCGAGGAAGTCGACAGCTTCGAATCGCTTGCCGGCCTCCGCGCTTCCCACCCGGGGCTCGCGTTCCTGCTCACGCTGAGTGCGCTCAGCCTGCTCGGTGTTCCGCCACTCTTCGGTGCGCTGGTGAAGATCGTGCTGGTCTTCGTGGCCTTCGAGGGCGGGCAGGCATCCCTGGCAGCGGTCCTCCTGCTGAATACGGCCATCGGTGCGGTGTACTACCTGCGCTTCGTCGGAGCGGCGGTCGTGAATCCGACCAATGCCAAGAGCCAGGAGGTCGTCGCCGTGCCCCATTGGTGGCCAAAGGCAGCGGCGGTCGTCGCCGGGCTTGGCCTCATCGTGCTGCCTGCGTTCCTCAGCCGTTTGGTCGATGCGAGCGCCACGACGGTGGATGGCTACGTCGATCTCGGCGAGGCCGTGGCGAGCGACGCACGACGCTGACGATCCAGCCCGGTCCTGCGACCGGTCCGTGGTTATGTGGGTCTGCCTGCGCCGTGTCCACTCGCTATACTTCCGCCCCGCTGCGACTGTAGCTCAATTGGATAGAGCATCGGTCTACGAAACCGAAGGTTGATGGTTCGAGCCCATCCAGTCGCGTTCGACGCCCCCGCCTCTGGGGGCGTTGTCGTTCAAGGAGGTGCCATGGGCAACGCCGACATCGTGCGACTGTTCGAGGAATTCGCCGTGCTGCTTGAGCTCACCGGGGCCAACTCCTTCCGGGTGCTTGCCCACAGCAAGGTGGCCCGTGCCGTCGAGTCCTCGACCGTCGATCTCGTCGAACTCGCGCGGACCGATCCCAAGGCGCTTTCCGACATCGATGGCATCGGTTCAGGCAGCGCTGCAAAGATCGTCGAGCTCGTCTCGACCGGAGCGGTCAAGGATCTGGCCGACTTGCGATCGCAGGTGCCCGCCGGGCTGCCGACCCTCCTCGCGCTGCCGGGTGTCGGGCCCAAGTCCGTCCGGCTGCTCTGGCAGGAACGAGGGATCGTCGACCTTGCTTCGCTGGAGTCGGCCCTCGGCGAGGACCGGCTGCAAGGCCTGGCAGGATTCGGCCCCAAGAAGATCCAGAACCTCCGCGACGGCATCGAGTTCCTGAAGACCGCGGTGGGCCGCGTGCGCATCGATCACGCCTTGGCGGTCGCCGAGTCGGCCATCGCGCACCTATGTGCGACGGGCGTCGTGGACCGGATCGAGTTCGCGGGCAGCCTGCGGCGCGGCAAGGAGACCATCGGTGACGCTGACCTGGTGGCCGTTGCGCAGGATGCAGCCAGAGCGATGGAGGCATTCTGCGCGATGCCGGGCGTGAACAAGGTGCTCGTGACCGGACCGACGAAGTCCAGCGTCCGTATGCAGGACGGCCTGCAAGTCGACCTGCGCATCGTGCCGGAGCAGGCCTTCGGCGCGGCGCTGCTCTACTTCACGGGCAGCAAGGAGCACAATGTGCTCATGCGCGGTCGCGCGCAGCAACGTGGCCTGCGATTGAACGAGTACGGGCTCTTCGCGGACGACGGCCAGGATGCCCCGCAGGATCGTCACGCCCCGATCGCCTCGCGGACGGAGGCCGAGCTCTACGAGGCACTTGGGCTTGCATGGGCCGAACCCGAGTTGCGCGAGACGCGACCGCTGGAGCAGGTGTGCGGGCACGCTCCCCTGGTCACCGTTGGCGATGTCCGTGCCGAGCTTCATGCGCATACGACCGAGAGCGACGGCGCGATGCCGCTGCTGGAGCTCGTGCAGCGTGCGAAGGATCGGGGGTTCCACACCATCGCCGTCACCGACCACTCGCGATCGAGCGTGCAAGCCAACGGGCTCTCCATTGAGCGGCTGCTGCGACAGATCGACGCCGTGCGCGAGGCCGAGGCCCGCGTGGGTGGCATCCGCGTCCTTGCCGGCTCGGAAGTCGACATCCTCGTGGATGGCAGCCTCGACTATCCCGATGACGTACTTGCACAGCTCGACCTCGTTGTTGCCAGTCCCCATGCGAGCCTGAAGCAGGCCCCCGACGTGGCCACCGCGCGGCTGGTACGCGCCGTGCGTCACCCACTCGTGCACATCCTCGGTCATCCGACCGGGCGGCTTGTCAACGGACGCCCCGGGCTCGAACCCGACATGCACGCAGTGATCGCCGCCGCGCGCGAATCCGGCGTGGCACTCGAGATCAATGCCCACCCCGCACGCCTGGACCTGCGCGATCTGCATGCGCGCATGGCGATCGAGGCGGGCGTACCGCTGGCGATCGATTGTGACGTCCACGGGCGCGATGGATTCGACGTCCTCCGGTTCGGTGTGCAGGTCGCCCGCCGTGCGGGAGCTGGCCCGGGGCAGGTCATCAATGCCTGGGATGCCACGCGGCTCCAGGCGTGGATCGCCGCCCGTCGCGGCCGCTGATCGAAGCCGGGCTACCATCAGCCGACCATGTTTGAAAGCCTCACCGATCGCCTCGGGTCAGCCCTGCGCAACCTTTCAGGCCGTGGCCGCATCAGCGAGACCAACGTGCGCGAGGTGATGGGCGAGGTTCGCACCGCCCTGCTTGAGGCCGATGTGCAGCAGTCGCTCGTCGACGAATTCTGCGCCGAGGTGGTGCAGGATGCGCTCGGCGCCGAGGTCACCAAGAGCCTGCAACCCGCGCAGCAGATGGTCGGCATCGTGCACAAGCGCCTGGTCTCGCTCATGGGGCCCGCCGAATCGGGCATCCCGCTGGTCGAGCCAGGGCCGACCGTGATCCTGATGTGCGGCCTGCAGGGCTCCGGAAAGACCACGACCTGCGGCAAGCTTGCGGCATGGCTCAAGCGCCGGGGCAAGAACGTCATGCTCGCAGCGTGCGACCTTCAGCGTCCCGCCGCCGTCGAGCAGCTCCGCGTGGTGTCCGAGGGCGTGCAGGCCGCCGCCGGCGGGGCCCGATGCGCGTACTACGGCGAGCCCGATCGGTGCGCGGAGTATGGCAAGGCCGTGGGCGTGGCCGTTCAGGTCGCGCAGCGCGCACTCAAGGCTGCGCGGGATGGCGGCTTCGATGTCCTCATCATCGACACGGCCGGTCGTCTGCACGTGAACGATGAGCTGATGCGCGAGCTCGAATCGGTGGACCGTGCCGTGGGTGCACACGAGAAGCTCCTCGTGATCGATGCCATGACCGGCCAGGATGCGCTCGCCAGCGCCAAGGCATTCCATGGCCGCCTTGCGGTTGATGGCCTGATCCTGACCAAGTTCGACTCCGATACGCGTGGCGGTGCGGCGCTCACGGCGCGCAAGGTCACCGGCGCCCCGATCAAGTTCATCGGCACGGGCGAGAAGCTCGATGCGCTCGATGAGTTCAATCCGGAACGCATTGCAGGCCGCATCCTCGGCATGGGCGATGTGGTCTCACTCGTGGAAAGAGCCCAGCAGGAAGTGAGCGAGGAGGAAGCGCAGCGCCTGAGCGACCGCATGGCCAAGGGCGAGTTCTCGCTCGATGACTTCCTCTCGCAACTCAAGACCATCCGGCGCATGGGGCCGCTGAAGCAGATCCTCGGCCTTCTCCCGGGTGTGGGCAGTGCGCTCAAGGGCATCGATATCGATGACACGCAGCTCAACCGCCTCGAGGGCATGGTCAACAGCATGACCCGCCGCGAGCGCAACGATCTCGCGATACTCAGTCCGAGCCGAACTCGCCGCATCGCCAAGGGCAGCGGCTCAAAGCCCGAAGACATCTCGCGGCTCGCCAAGCAGTTCGAGGGCATGCAGAACATGATGAAGCAGATGGCCGGCATGGGCGCCTTGGGGCGCATGCAGGCGATGAAGCAGATGGGATCCATGCAGCCCGGCATGGGCGGCATGCCCGGTTTCAACCCGATGGCCCGTGGCTCGACGAAGACCGTGAGCCCGAAGGATCGGTTCCGCAAGGCGAAGAAGCGCTGACGGAACTGCCTCAGGCGTGCGACCGTGGCGATGTGCCGCGCACGCAGGCTCCGTACCTGTCAGCGATCATGCAGCGGCAGCGGATCGCTTGCGTTGCCCGCTGCCCACGCGCGGATGCGCTTCAAGGCCACCTCTCGGATCAGGATCTTGGCGCACGCAGCCAGCGGGATCGCCAGCAGCATGCCGTAAACCCCTGCCACGCTGCCGCCCGCGAGGATGGCGACGAACACCGTGACCGGATCGAGGTTCGTGGCCCGCCCTGCGATGATCTGCGTGAGCACGTTGCCTTCGAGGGCCTGCACCGCGGCGAAGACAATCGTTGGG
>SYIB01000157.1 GCA_005798965.1 Planctomycetia bacterium | reverse complement strand
TGGTGGGCGAACGGACAAAGAGGTCCGAGCCGATCCGCTTGGCCACGACACCATCGAGCCATCGACCCGACCAGCCATCGGCGGACTCGGGCGTCGGTCGGCCGGCGGCGACCATCGCACCAGTCTCGGTCATGCCGTAGGTCATCACGAGCGGCCAGCCGTTGGCGAGCGCGTGGTTGCGCCAGTCGATCGGACACGGCGCACCACCGACCACGAGGGCCTTCATCGCACGGATGCGCTCGTGCACGCTGGAGTCCCGGTGTGCGGCGTGCAGAAGCCCGGCCAGCTGGGTCGGCACGATCGAGGCATGCGTGACCGACGGCGCCGCGAGCAGGAACGCATGGAGCGGCACCGAGGCCTCGCTGCGCGTGATCGCCACGCGTGCACCCACGAGTGCAGCCCGCATGAGGATGCCGAGTCCACCGACATGGTGCCATGGAATCGTGAGCGCCCAGCAGTCACCGGCGGCGAACGAACATGCCTTGGATGCACGCACGGCGGCCTCGACGAGCGTGGCTGCGGAATGCACGATCAACCGGGGTTCGCCGCTCGAACCGCTCGTGGGCATGATCACCGTGGGGCGCGATGGATCAGGATCCGCACCGGGCACCGCGCAGCTCGGCGCACTCGGGGCTGGCAGGCTGGCGGCACCGGCCTGTGCACAGACGGTGGTCCGACGAGCCTCGGGATCACGCGGATTCAGCAGCACCGCGCACGCACCACGGCGCACGACCGCGAAGAGCGCACTGATCGCCTCCGCATCAAGGGAAGCAATCACACCGACGCGCACCCCTGTGCCGATCCCCTCCGCCCAGAGCGAGTGCTCGTACGCGGCGCGCAGGCCCTGCCACTGTGGATCAACGATGCCCCCGGGGCCCATCTGGAAAGTGATCACGTCCATGGAACGACTGCCTCCTTGAGCGGTACATACTCGAGCTTGGGGACCGGAAGCGCCGGCGCGATCTCCATGCGGCCTTCCCGCACGGCAGCCTGCTCCACGATGTCGAATTCGAAGAGTCCCGCTGATGCAAGGCCGTGGTCGCGGCCGCCGGTGGCGGTGACCGAGGCAAGCCGCGTCAGCAAGGCCAGCGTGTAGGACGACTCGAGGCAGCTCGAGAGCACCGTATCCATGCCATGAATCCGGCCGCGCGTCACCGCGTGCTCGACTTCCTCGAGTGCGCCGAGCAGGCTTGGCTTGAGGACCTGCACCTCAACACCTGGTGCACCGACGAGTGCCTCGCGATGCTCGGGCTTATGCAGCGACTCATCGATCGCCATGATGATTCCCGTGCGGCGGCTGAGCTCGGGCAGTTCGAGCGGATTGCGCAGGGGCTCCTCCATGTACTCGATGCGGCCCACATCGAGCCGCTTCATCATGCGCACGGCCGACGTCAGCGTGAGCCGGCGATTGCCATCGAGCCGCAGCTGGACAGACGGATCGAGCCCATCAAGCATCGCGCCGATCAGTGCCGCATCGTCTGCGACCTTGCCCAGCCCCACCTTCACCTTCACGGTGCGGTAACCAGTGAAGTCGCCGCGCTCGATCGCGGCGCGGGCTGCGTCGGCATCGCCTGCGAACACAGCATTCACGCCCACCCCACTCTGCTCCGTGCGCCCGAAGCCGAAGCGACGCTCGTGCACCAGCGTGGCCTGCGCGCACGAAAGTGCGAACGAGGCGCTCGGCGCCATCGGCATCGTGCCGCTGCGTGTGGCTTCCTGCACACCCTCGAGGGCATCCTGCAGCGACTCGTGGTGCAGCCCCGCCAAGGGTGCCATCTCGCCGTAACCGGTCCGATCACCATCCTCGATGCGAAGGATCGCGCCACGCCGCACGCGGACCATCTCCCCGCCCGCCGGGAACGGCGTGCGCAGCGGAAGTTCGTACCAAGCAACGCTGAAGGACGGCATCAGGACCGGGTCATGACAAGGGCGAAGAGCACTGCGGTCGCCAGCAGGGCCGATCCCGTAGAGGCTAGCACGCCATTCAATGGTCGACCGTCGAGCCCGCGCATCACCCGCACCACCTGCACCATGAGGAGCGCCGATGGCAGGCATGGCAGATAAGCCACGGCGCCCTGACCTGTGGCAAGCCATGCGAAGCACACCAGCGCGGCCACCACGCAGGCGCCGTACTCCAGCCGAGCGAATCGCTCGCCCAGGCGCACCGCCAGCGTGAGCTTTCGCGCCCGCGCATCGCCCTCTCGGTCACGAAGATTGTTGACGGCGAGGATGGCCGTCGAGAGCAAGCCACATCCCACGCCCGCGACGACCAGCGGCGCAGCCAGATCGGCCCCGAGTGCAAGGCCGCTGGCCACCACGGCCACGACACCGAAGAACGCGAGCACGAAGAGATCGCCGAGCCCGACATACGCCAAGGGCACCGGGCCACCCGTGTAGGCGAGCGCGAGGGCACCGCTGATCAAGCCGAGGAAGGCATAGCCGATGCTCACCTCGATCGAGAGCCAGGCGGCAGCCAGGCCTGCAACCGCGAGCGCGATGCCCGTCGCGACCCACATGCGCGCGGGCGTGATGAGCCCCGCCGCAACGGCTCGCGTTGGACCGAGCCGGTCGGGCCTGTCAGCACCCTTGCGGAAGTCCAGGCACTCGTTTGCGAAGTTCGTCGCGACCTGCACCCCCAGCGCGCCGACCGCGCAAGCGGCGAACAAGGACCATTCGCGGGCCTGCCATGGTGCCCCGGTGTCGGAGCGGCCGATCACCGCACCGACGACAACCGGCGCGAGCCCAGCAGGCAGCGTCTTGGGACGGAGGGCTGCGATCCATGTGCCGAGGCCAGCACGGTGCGCTGCCGGGATGTGCGCAGCATCGCTCACGGGCGTCGCGTGATGGTGTCCCATGCGGGCGGCCGGCGTTCGCGCCACGCGCGGGAACCCTCCTGAGCCTCGTCGGTCATGTAATAGAGCATCGTGGCGCAACCGGCCAGTTCCTGCAGCCCGGCTTGGCCGTCGCAGTCGGCATTCATCGCGGCCTTTAGGCAACGCAACGCCGTGGGCGAACACGCGAGCATCTCGCGGCACCACTGCAGCGTCTCGCGCTCGAGGTCGGCCAGCGGCACGACCGTGTTCACGAGGCCCATGTCGAGCGCCTGCTGTGCCGAGTACTGCCGGCACAGGAACCACCTCTCACGTGCCTTCTTCTGGCCGATGATGCGCGCCATGTACGAACTGCCGTAGCCCCCGTCGAAGGAGCCGACCTTCGGACCGATCTGCCCGAACTTCGCGTTGTCCGCCGCGACCGTGAGATCGCACATCATGTGGAGC
>SYIB01000156.1 GCA_005798965.1 Planctomycetia bacterium | reverse complement strand
GAGCGTGTCGGCGGTTTCGCCCGACTGGCTGACCGCCACCACCACGGTGCCTTCCTCGACGATCGGGTTGCGGTAGCGGAACTCGCTCGCAAAGTCGAAATCACTGGGAATCTTGGCCAGTTCCTCCATCAGGTAGGTGCCGACCATGGACGCGTGCAATGCCGTGCCCTGCCCGACGAAGACGACGCGGCGGGCCCGCGCGAGCTGGCGCGCGATGTCGCCGACTCCGCCGAGCTTCACATCACCGATGCGCAGGTCGATGCGGCCCTTGAGCGAGGTGCGCAGGGCGCGCGGCTGCTCATGGATTTCCTTGAGCATGAAGTGGTCATAGCCACCGAGTTCGATCTCCTGCAGGTCGATCTCAAGCTCACGGACCTCGGCCGTGATCGGCAGGTTGTCGACAGTCGTGGTTCGGAATGACTCGCGCGTCAGGCGTGCGACGGTGTAATCCGCCAGCGTGAAGGCCTGCGTGGTGTGGCTGACGATCGCGCTTGCGTCGCTGGCGACGACGTACTCGCCGTTGCCCACGCCGACCATGAGCGGACTGCCCTTGCGAGCGACCACGAGCACGTCGGGCTCCTTGGCACACATGGCGGCGATCGCGTAGGCGCCGGTCACCTCGCGCAACGCCGACTGAACGGCCTTCTCAAGGTCGCCTTCGTAGAGCTCCCCGATCAGGTGGGCGAGCACCTCGGTGTCGGTCTCGCTGTCGAAGACATGGCCCTTTTCGAGCAGCCACGTCTTCAGCGCCGCGTAGTTCTCGATGATGCCATTGTGGATGATCGCGATGCCATGACCCTGCTTGGCGTCGTCACGGTGCGGGTGCGCGTTCAGGTCGGTGACGCCACCGTGGGTCGCCCAGCGGGTGTGCGCGATGCCGATCGAGCCCTCCAAGCCCCCCTTGCGCTCGATGGCCTCCTCCAGGGCGGCCACCCGGCCGATGCACTTGACCATCTGCAGGCCGGACCCACTCAGCATGCCGGCACCCGCGCTGTCATAGCCGCGGTACTCCAGGCGCTTGAGTCCTTCGAGCAGGATGGGAAGCGCCTGCCGGCGCCCGATGTATGCCACGATGCCGCACATGGGTGGTTGGTCCTTTGGCCGGGCCCTGGCCCGGTCGGGGTAGCCTACGAAACGAATCCATGGAAGGCGAAGCCACCAGCACGATCCAAGCGAAGAAGTGGCTTCGCGAGCGTAATCAGACCCTGCTCCGTGGCATGACTGACGCCCAGCGGGCTGAGGGAAGCACCAAGATTGCCGAGTCGGTCTACCTGATCGCCACCGCGTGGCGCGCCAGTGGGGTCATGAGCTATCTCAACATGCGCAGCGAGCCAGACATGACGCTGCTGCACAACCCGTGGATGGCGGCCGAACGGCCCCTGATGGCCCCCCGCGTGGCGGCCGGCTCCGGAATCGCGCCGGTCCTCCTCAAGCGCAAGGACGCCTCGTTCTCGCTCGATGCCAGCGGCGTGCGGGCTCCCGATGGAGCAACGGTCGCGACCGAGGCGATCGACCTGGTGGTCGTGCCGGGGCTGGCCTTCGACCCGACGGGCCACCGCCTGGGTCGGGGAGGTGGGTACTACGACCGGTTCCTGCCCCGCCTTCGGCGGCAGGCCGTGACGGTCGGTGTGTGCTTCGACGAGCAGGTGGTGGAGCTGGTCCCGACGGACCCGCACGACTGGCGGCTGCAATATGTCGTCACGCCCACACGGATCTGGTGGTTCGGCCGGCTGCAGCCTCGAACTTCGGCGCTCTCGCTGTAGGATCCCGCCCGTCGCTACGCAAGGTCGCGTGGCAGCAGACGTATCTCGACCGGAAAGGATTCCGCCATGCCGTTCTCTGGCTCCGCCCAATCGGGCAACCGCACACCTTCAGCTCCCGGTCGCATCACTTGGGTGATCGCGGGTGCAAGCACGCTCTTCCTCGTGGCGAGCGTGCTGTGGTGGATGTCTGGATCATCGCCAAGCGCAGCACAGGCCACACCGTCGCCAATCACCGAGACGCAGTCCACGGCAGCCGAGGTCTCGGAGACCACGACAGCACCCCTGTCCGATGCGTCAACGGCTGCACCGACCGTCGATCCCACGACGACGGCCGCCACCAACAACGCGGCTGAACAGCCCGTCACAGCGCTCGAGTCGCCCGATGCAGCGGGAGCGACCTCTGGTGCACTCACGCCGGCCACGCGCGGCACGAACGTGAATGCCGACCCGAGCATCGTGAGCGCACCCGCCACCGGCGAAACGATCGGTGACAAGGGCCCGGACTCGCCGTCGCCCCAGCCTTCGCGCGATCCGCTCGCGACTGCGCCGGTCGCTGCGCCGACCGTCGACCTGCCGACCGCGCTGGGCATGGTCGGTACCGATTCGATCGCCGCACGCCTGCAGCTCACGCGCCTGATCGACTCGGGAACGCTGTCGCCAGAGGCCAAGCGCCAGGCGATCGAGGCGATCACGACCGTCAACGCCTCGCTCTTCTTCTCGTCGACCGTGAACCCGGCCGATGCGCTCATGACGACCTACACGATCAAGAGCGGCGACGCGCTGAGCAAGATCGCGCGCAAGACCGGCATGGCTGCCGACTGGCGCATGATCATGCGTCTCAACGGGATCAAGGATCCCAACCGCATCCGTGCAGGCCAGATCCTGAAGGTGCCCACCTGCACCTTCCACGCGATCGTGAACAAGTCGGAGTATCGCCTCTACCTCTACGCGGGCGAGGGCTCCGATCGCGTCCTTGTGGCGACCTACCCTGTCGGCCTCGGCGAGAACAACAGCACCCCCACCGGTGCGTTCATGCTCAAGCCCGGCAGCAAGCTGGTGAACCCCGAGTGGCGCAACCCGCGCACGGGCGAGTTCTTCAAGGCCGACGATCCGAAGAACCCGATCGGTGAACGCTGGATCGGCCTTCAGGGCGTGGATGCCGGCAACAGCAAGGCGTTGAGCTACGGCATCCACGGCACGACCGACCCGGCGTCGATCGGCAAGCAGGCAAGCATGGGCTGCTTGCGCCTGAAGGATGTCGATGTCGAGGTCATCTACGAAGCCTTGACCGAGCCCAACAGCACGATCGTCATCGTGCCCTGACGGCACGCGCACGACCGTCCCGGCACCTGATGGCGCCGCGCTCCTGGTGGGGCGCGGCGCTGTCGTTCACGGGACCTAGGATGCCAGCATGGACACGCGTCCGACGATCGCGATCAGCATGGGCGACCCCTTGGGCATCGGCCCCGAGGTCACGCTGAAGGCACTGGCCGATGCCTCGCTGCGCGGTGTGGCGCGGTTCGTCATCCACGGCCACAACGCCACGCTCACGCGCGTCGCAGAACGCTGCGGGATCGTGCCGACCTGGTTCCGCGTTCGTGCCGGGAGTGATCGTGCGCAGGACTCCCTCGGCCAAGACGTGGTGGTCATCGACCATGCCGAGCTCGAGTTCGATGCCGCGCGACGCGCAAGCACGCGCGAGGGGGGCCTGGCCAGCAAGCTGTGGGTCGAGGACTCGATCACCGATGCGCTGCGACCGCTTGGCGATCCACGTCGGGCCGACGCGGTGGTGACGGCGCCGATCAGCAAGGAAAGCTGGTCGATGGCCGGCTACCAGTGGCCCGGCCACACTGAGCTGCTGGCACATCGCTGCCGTACGCGTCACCACTGCATGGGCTTCGTGGGCGAACGGCTGAAGGTCACGCTCGCCACCACGCACATTCCGCTCATGGAATTGCGCGACTCGCTCACGATCGGCCGCATCGTCGAGCCGATCGATCTGGGTCATCGGCTCTGCAGGACGCTCGGCATCGACAAGCCACGCATCGCGGTGTGCGGTCTCAATCCACACGCAGGCGAAGGTGGACTCTTCGGCGACGAGGAGCGGCGCCTGATCCAGCCGGCCATCGACATCGCCCTGCAGAACGGGATCGATGCCCGCGGCCCCTTCCCCGCCGACACGGTCTTCATCCGCGCGCTCAAGGGCGAGTTCGACCTGGTCGTCGCGATGTACCACGACCAGGGCCTGATCCCCGTCAAGCTGACCGGCTGGGAGGACGCGGTCAACGTCACGCTCGGCCTGCCGATCGTGCGCACGAGCCCGGACCACGGCACGGCCTTCGACATCGCGGGCAAGGGCAAGGCCGATCACCGCAGCATGCGTGCAGCGATCGCGCTGGCGATCAGGCTGGCGGCGGCGCCGCGCGTGCCAGCGGGTCCGCCGCTGCAGTGAGTGCCGATCGAGGCGTGGACCGATCGCCGCAGTCGATCGTGGAGCTCGCACGCCGCGGATCGAGCGGCGCCTGCTCAACCCGCCTTGGGCTTTGCGCGCCGGGTCGCCTCAGCGCGCGACACGGCCTCACGAGGATGGAACTGCCAGATCACTTCGCGCAGTCGCTCGCGATCGACGTGCGTGTAGATCTGCGTGGTGGCGATGTTCGCGTGGCCGAGGAACTCCTGCACGACGCGCAGGTTGGCGCCACCCACCACCAGGTGCGTGGCGAAGGAATGGCGCAGCGTGTGCGGGTGCACGTCCTGCAAGCCGGCCATGGCGGCGTATTTCTTCACGAGTTGCCACACTGCCACGCGCTCGAGCGGCCTGCCGCTGAAGGAGAGCAGCAGCCGGTGCTGGTCGCGGCCATCTGGAAAGCGCGCGAGTTCCGGTCGCAGATCACGCAGGTACCGCTGCGTCCACTGGATCGCCGGCAGGCCCACCGGCACCACGCGCTGCTTGCGGCCCTTGCCGAGGACGACGAGTGAGCCCAGGGTCTCGTTGAAGTCGTTGATCTTGAGCGCGCCCACTTCGCTGGCACGCAGCCCGCCTGCGTACATCAGTTCGAGCATGCACCGGTCGCGCAGCCAAAGCGAGCCGCAGGTCTCGGGATGGGGTGCCTCGACGAGCTTGCGCATCTGGCCGATGCTGAGCGTGCCGGGGACGCGCTTCCACTTCGTCGGACGATCGATCAGTCGCGCAGGGTCCTTCGCGATCTTGCGCTCGGCATGCATCCAGCGGAAGTACACGCGCAACGCAGCCAGATGGCGGGAGATGCTCGAAGGCTCCATGCCACGCCCGCGCGACAGCTGCTGGATGTGCTCGGTCACGTGCGTCATCGTCACGGCACCGGGATCGGCGATGCCCTTCTCCCCGAGGAACTGCCACAGGTCGCGCAGGTCGCGCGCATAGGCCTCGATGGTGGCCTTGGCCAGTCCCGCTTCGATGCGGCAGAAGGCGAGGAACTCGCGCACACCGGGGCCCTGCGGCGGCGGTGAGCTGGGTGAGGCCGCGCGCGCGCCAGGTGCAGCGACCACGCGTGTGCTGCCCGAGCGAACAGCCCGTGCTGTCGCGATGGGCTCAGGAGGGCTTGGTCGCGCGGCCTTGCGCATGGGGTTCCATCAGTCCGGGCATCCTGCCCGGCGGGAGGATGCGTGCCGCGGCCTCGGGACCGATCTTGGCACGCAACGATGCCTCAAGGTTGATGCGGTGGTAGATCGCACAGCCGTGGAAGCCGCCATGACAGACGCCGAAGGCGTCCTCGAGCGAGGCAAGGCTGAAGCGCGACGCGCAACGCGAATCGTTCGCGTCGATGTGCGGGCATTCATCGGTCGGTCGGGCTTCCACGCCCTGACCTTATCGGCGAACGGCGCCCAGATCGAGAGTCCGCGGCCAGAAGCCGAGCCCGGAGGCCTCCTTGGCCCTCTGGAGCGTGGTCTCGGCGGTGCGGTTGGCCCGCGCACAGCCGTCGCGCAGGATGTCCAGGATCAGGTCGTCGCGGCCCTCGTACTGCGCACGACGCTCGCGCATGGGGGTGAGCAGCGCGTTGATCGCCTCAGCGACCTCGGCCTTGATGTGGCCATCGCCGATGTTGTCACCGCGGGAGTAACGGTCGCGCAGCTCGGCTACGCGAGCCTGGTCCGGGATGAAGGCATCCACGTACTGGAAGAGCGCGTTGCCGGTGTCGCCGGGCTCGGTCGGGCTCTGGCGGCCGGTGAAGATGCGGTTGACCTTCTTCTGCACGTCCTTGGCCGAGTCACTGATGAAGATCGCATTGCCGAGGCTCTTGCTCATCTTGTTCGTGCCATCGGTGCCCACGAGCCGGCCGACCTTGCCGACATCCGCACGCGGCACCGGGAAGACGCCACCGAGCGCCACGTGCTCCTCGTCCTTGGCGTGCTCATCGACCTTGCAATACATCTGGTTGAAGCGGCGCGCGACCTCGCGCGTGAGCTCAAGGTGCGGAACCTGGTCCTCGCCCACCGGCACGCCGACGGGACGAAACGCGAGGATGTCGGCGGTCTGGCCGACCGCATAGAGCGGGAAGCCAAAGCTGTAGGTCTCGCCGAGGCCCTTGAGTTCGATCTCGGTCTTCAGCGTGGGGTTGCGCATGACCCGGTTGAAGGGCAGCAGCATGGCGAACAGGAAGCAGAGTTCTGCGATCGCGGGGACCTCGCTCTGCAGGAAGATCGTAGCCTTGGACGGGTCAATGCCCATGGCGAGGTAGTCACGCACGATCTCGATGGAATCGCGCCGGATCTCCTGCGGCTTGTCCGAACGCGTGGTGAACGCGTGCATGTTGGCCAGGATGAAGTAGCAGTCGTGGGAATCCTGCAATTCCACGCGGCGCTTGACGCTGCCGACCCAGTGGCCAAGGTGCAGGCTGCCGGTCGGCGTGTCGCCAGTCAGGATCCGTGGCTGGTCGCTCATGGGGCGAGGAGTGTAGCCGTGCCCATTAGGCGAATGCCGTCGCGACCACGAGGTTCCCAAGGTTGAACATCACATGTGCTGCGACCGGTGCGACCAGCGAGCCAGTCCGCTCCGCGAGCCAACCAAAGCAGCACGAGAGCACCGCGAGTGAGGTCAACGACGCCGCTCGCGCACCCTCGGGCACGCTTCCGACATGCATCAGCGTGAAGATGGCCGACGTCAGCACGACCGCAGCCCATGGACCGAGTCCCGCACGACGAAGCGCCTGCTGCACGAACCCGCGATGGAGGCACTCCTCGAGGATCGGCGCGAGCACGACCGCGCTGAGGCCCATGAGCCACCACCATGCGTCGCGTGGTCCCTGCACCATCTGCTCAAGCGTGCTGTGGCCGATCGCAGGCGGCTCCATGCCGGTTGCCGCGCGCTGCAGCTGG
>SYIB01000155.1 GCA_005798965.1 Planctomycetia bacterium | reverse complement strand
TGCCTCACCGAGTTCACGCACACGCAACTCCAGTGCGGCCTTGGCCTCGTCGGCGGACCGGAGTTGCACCTCGAGTCCATCGATCCTCGCCCGCAGCTCATCGCGCTCCGAGTCCGTCGGCGTGATTGCCGCGAGTGGGGCGGCAATCGGTGCAGTTGCCTCGGTCCTGATGATCTTGAGCGTGACGATCACGGCCCATGCTGTCACCATCAGCACGATGGCCCATGGCAACCAAGGCGCCACATGAAGTCCACGACGGCCTCGAACGGCCATTGGCTCCATGGCTTCGTCCACAGAATCACCTCCGACATCAATCGCCGGCATGCTGGCCTGGCGCTGCGCTGGATTGATGCGTGTGGGCGCCTTCGTCTCAAGCATGGGCACGACACGCTTGCCGCGATGCGCAGGCTCGAGCGCGACCGGTTCCACCACCGTTGCAAGAGGGGCTTGTGAGGCGGCGGCGGCGCGGCCGGATCGTGCGACGGCCACGAGCCCACCTGCGCGATCGAGCCGAGCGGGCGTCGAGAGATCGAGCACCAGACCTTCGGCGTGGAGTGCTGCATGCGCGGCATCGGTTCCCGCAAGGCAGAATCGGATCGTGCACTCCGCGCTGGGCAATGGCTGCGTGAACTGCGTGCTGAAGGTGATTTTCCAACGCTCGCGCGGAGGGACGACGGACAGCACTTCATCCAGGAGCGCCAGCACCGGAGCGTTGCGACGATGAATCACCCACACCGGCTTGGGTGACGGTGCGAGCGCGGACTCAGCCACCACGCCAGCCCAACCCGCATCGCCCGCGATGGTCTTCCAGTTGGCACACACGTGCGCCGGCTGCGTCGGTCCCTCGGGCAACCACGCTTCACCTTCGAGGTAGACCACGCGGCCATCCCACTCTTTCTTGAAGATCGGTTGCTGCACCAGCCACGCAGGACCACCCAGTCCAAGTTCCTCGCCATGCAGGACCAGGTGATGTGCCAGGCGATTGGTGCGACCGGCATGATCGAGGCCGGCATGCGCCACCCGGCTCACGACATGACGCTGCATGCCGTTCATGTCGACGAGCACATGGCTCAAGGATGGGATCGGCTCGTGTCCATCGCCGGCTTCGCGGTAGACGCTGAGTGCCTCGAGCCGCTGCATCAGCATCGGCGGCATCGAATCGGACATCTGCACGATGCATGGCCCGCTCGAGCCCGGCTTCAGTCCCTTCGGTGCCGACGTGTAGAGCAGCTCCTGGGCCATGGACTCACCGTAGTGCGCGGATCGTGACCTGGTTCACAATGTCCTCGAGCATCTCCTGTCGACCGCTCACCAGCTCGAGCGGACCCGATTCATGCGCCAGCCGGTGGAGTTCCGCGAGGTTCGCCCCACGCGACAGGATGCGCCGACCCAGGTCCCCCTGCCAGCTGGAGTAACGATCGCGCACAAAGGCGCCGAGGCGGCCATCCGCCCGGATCGCGGCCGCGATCTTCAGGCCTGCCGCGAAGGCATCCATGCCCGCGAGGTGCGCGATCACCAGGTCGCTGGGCGTGAAGCTCTCCCGCCGTCGCTTGGCATCGAAGTTGAGGCCACCGGTCGTGAATCCGCCCATGTCGAGCACGGCCAGCATGACCTGGGTCGTCAGTGCAAGGTCGGTCGGGAACCTGTCCGTGTCCCAGCCCAGCCCCGGCGTTCCCATGTTGGCGTCGATGGAGCCCAGTGCATCGGCCGCGATCGCTGCACGAAGCTCGTGCTCCATCGAGTGCCCAGCGAGCGTGGCATGGTTGGTCTCGATGTTGAGCTTGATGTGGCCGATGAGTCCGAACTCGCGGAGGAAGTTCAGCGTGGCCTCGACATCACTGTCGTATTGGTGGGTCGAGGGCTCATGCGGCTTGGGCTCGATGTAGAGCTGCCCGGTGAAGCCGATCGAGCGTGCATGCTCCACCGCCAGATGCAGGAACGCCGCCATCTGCTCGCGCTCCCGGCGAAGGTCGGTGTTGAGCAGCGTGGTGTAGCCCTCGCGCCCGCCCCAGAAGACGTAGCCCTCACCACCCAGTCTCATCGTGGCCTCAAGCGCCACACGCACCTGCGCAGCGGCGTGCAGGAACACGCGAACATCCGGGCTCGTGGCTGCACCGTGCATGTAGCGCGGATGGCTGAAGAGGCACGCGGTGCCCCACAGGAGCCGTGCACCCGTCGAGCGCTGCATCGCGTCGAGGCGATCGATGACCGCATGCAGGTCACGCTCCGTCGCTGCGAGCGTGTCGCGCTCCGGTGCAACATCACGGTCGTGGAAGCACCAGAAGCCGATGCCGGTCTTCGAAAGGAACTCGCCGAATGCATCAACCCGGCGCAGCGCGTTGACGAGCGAATCGCTGCCATCGTCCCACGGCATCTGGGCCGTCGGCGCACCGAACGGATCCGAGAGGCCGTTGCGCATCGTGTGCCAGTAGCAACTGGCGAACCGCAGATGCTCGTGCATGGGGCGACCTTCGACGATGGCCGATGCGTCGTACTGCCGCAAGGCGAGCGGCTCGTTGCACTCAGGTCCCTTGAAGGCGATCGAAGGGATGCTCGCGAAGAAATCAGCCATGCGCGCAGTGTCGCACGAAGCCGGACTCGCTGCAGGGGCGCACGGCCGCGACTGGTTCGCTCGCCGCACGCTTGGCGCCCCATGCACTGATGATGGCGACCGCGCAGACCAAGGCCACCACCGCAACCTTGGTCACGGATGCCGCGGGGCTTGAGGACGCGCGACCCACCACAGGGACCGTGATCACGGGTGCAATGGGTGACAGCGCCACGACCCACCACCAGTGCGGCGCGAACGTGGCGTAGTCGTATGCCTGGCCGGCAGCGGCGCTGCCGACGAGCAGGGCCGACACGAGCGTGGCCACACCGACGCCGGGGCTGATGCGCGGATTCCATCGGCTCACCAGCGAGATGGCCAGGAGCACGACGGCGGCTGCAACGAGGGAGAGCGCGAGCTTCGCGAATCCGCTGGCCATGCACAACGAGGCCATCGATCCGCACGCCACGGCGCTGATCACGACTGTGGTTTTAGGCGCCGATCCGATCGATGGACACAGGATGAATGCCAGTGGAAAGGCGGCAATCGCGGCAACTGCGCGATCACCGAGGGTCCATGCGGGGAACCTCATGAAGACGACGAGCAGCGCCGCCGTCAGCGCCATGAAAGGCGCCGAGACGCAACCAAGCATTCCATGGAGGGGGCGTTCATGCGAACCGCGCACGAGCGACAGCACGGCGAACACACCGATCACGAATGGAACGGAGTGCCATTGCGCCCAAGGCGCCGTGGTGCCTTCCTGCAACCACACCGAGAGCGCGAACGCTCCACCGAGGGAGAGTCCTGCCGTACCTGGGACGACTCGCCGCCCTTCCTGTGCGTGAGGACCGACCGCCACCCACGGCGCGCGGGGCAGCAGGAACAGGATGGTGCCGACCAGCGCCGGGACCGCAACGGCAACGAGTGCCATGGTCAGCATGATGATCCTGTGAACTCAGGCATCCCGACAGCCTGGCACACCGCGGCCACTGGCCGCGCAATCACTTCGTGCCGCCCGCTTCTTCGGCCTTGGCTTCTACGCCCTCGAGCGAGACCGTGATGCGGACCTCGTCGCCCAGCATGCCCTTCTCAACCCCCCAATTCATGCCGTACTCACTGCGCTTGATCGGGAAGGTCGTCTCGAAGCCTGCGCGTGCACCGCGGCCCATGTCCGCCGCTCCGGTGAACTCAACCGGCACCGTGACCTGCTTGGTGACACCGTGGATCGTCAGATCGCCAGTCACCATGTAGATGCCCTTGTCGCCCATCGAGCAACCGGTCGACTTGAAGGACATGGTGGCGCAGGAAGGTTCCTTTGCATTGAAGAAGTCCGGGCTCATCAAGTGCTTGTCGAGATCCTTGTTGCCGCTATCGACGCTCTCGGTGCGGATAGCGACATCCATTCTCATTTCAACCCCACGATCAAACATGACGGTGCCCGACACATCGTTGAAGCGGCCCCAGAAACGCCCCGCACCCAAATGCTGCACGCGAAACAGCGCCCTCGAGTGCACGCCATCGATCGCGTAGGAGATGCCCTCTGGTGGCGGCTCGACCGCGGCTGTGACGGCGAAGGATCCGATGGCAAGGGCGAGGATGGAGGCGATCGTTCGAAGCATGATGAAACTCCTGAAGTCGTGGCTGACGGGAAGTCATGACGCTATGCCGCACTCAGTACATTCCGCAAGCACGGGAACACCAGGCGCCTCAAATTGGCGCATGGGCGGGCATGCCGCGAAGCCTCAACCGCATCCCACCCCTTCCGCCATGCCAAAGGTCTCATTCCATCGAGCGGGATGCAGCCTTGGTGGACCTATAAGTCCTATAACCGGTCAATGGAAAAGTTCATGGCTTGTAGGAGCCCGTCAAACTGAGCATTCGAGTAGAACTGCAGCACCATTCGGCCAGTGTTGGGCTTCCGACCCATCTGGATGGTGACCTTCGTCCCCAAATGCTCTGTGAGTTGACGTTCAAGATCGGCAACGTGTGCACTGATACTGCGCGTTGCCGGTAGACGGGTGTTCCCCGTGGAACGTTCTCGAGTTCGCTTCGCCTCCTGTTCAAGCTTTCGAACGGGCCAGGCTTCCTTCACGCAAGCTTCTGCAAGACGCAGCCGATCTGGCATCGAATCCACGCTGAGCAAACACTTTGCGTGACCCGCGGAGAGGGCTCCAGAGCGAACCATTGAGGCAGTTTTCGCATCTAAGTGATTGAGTGACAGTATGTTAGTAACTGACACTCGCTTCAGGCCGAGTCTGTCAGCGAGTTCTTCGTGGGTCAGCTCGAACTCCTGCACAAGGCGCTGCATGGCCGTCGCGCGCTCCATGGGGTTGAGATCTTCGCGCTGGAGATTCTCAATGAGCGCCCACTCAGCAGCAATCTGATCATCCACATCATGGATCACCACCGGAGCCTCAGTGCGCTTCAGGAGTGTGAGCGCGCGCAAGCGACGCTCGCCGGCAATCAACTCAAAGCCCTTGCCCTTTGCCCGTACAACCAACGGCTGCATGAGTCCTGCCGATTCGATGGACTGCGCTAGCTCCCGGATCTGTTCCTCGTGGAACATCTCGCGCGGCTGCCAGGGATTGCGGCTGATCGAGGCCACGGGCACGATGCGATACGAGGTGCCTGCATCGGTGCTTGGCTGGCTCGAACCCTGCGCCAGAGACCCGGATACGGATGACTGAGCAGGCACGACGGCAGAAGTCGCCCCTCGTGGAGCCAGTGACGCGGCCTGACCCGCAGAAGACGCGATTGGGCGGACCAAGACTTGCGGCGCGGAGGGCGACTCAGGCCGAACTGGAGGAGCGGGCATCGCCGCCGATTGAGAAACTGACCCTGTGTTCCCCGTGGAACGTGATCCAGACGATGTGCCTAGATTTGAGTCAGATGTGGGCGCTGCAAGGCCTGCGCCAGAAGCCTCCATGACCTTGGGGGGCAATGGGACCGGAATCAAATTCCCCAGGCCACGACCGAGCTTTCGCGCCATCTTCGGCGCACGATCTCCGCCTTCAATCGACATGTGTGCCTCCTTGCAGGGCCGGAATGTAGCGGTGGACTTGACACTCGCTCAACGACCTGCTGTAAATTCGGAACTTACTGTTATAGGACTTCTAGGCCTCGAGATTTCCGACCTTTCATGTCGATCGGACCGATGATGACCGCGATGCGCCCGACTGATCCGACCATTCTCGTTCGCCGCGACGCGACGACGTACGTACTCAAGGTTGTCCCGAGTGTGGTCGACAGCGATCTCGCCACCGTGCTGCGCAACGACATTGAGCAGGCGATGAAGCGGCGTCCCAAGGAACTCGTAGATGTGGTGCTGGAGGTCGGTGCGGTCACCGCCATGTGCAGCAGCGGCTTCGAAGCCCTGCTGCTGCTCTACCGGCTCTGCAAAGATGGATCGTTGCCCCTCAAACTCCGTGGTCCGAAGCCCGAGTACCACCAGCTGTTGCAGCGCATGGGGTTCACGCGACTCTTCGCGATCGAACCTTAACGTTTCACAGACTGTACTGTTTTAAAATGAGATCGGCTCGCCAAGCATTGGCGTATGCACGGTAGTCCCGCCGGTTGCAAGTGCCGCGCTGAATCCGCTGCGAGCATCCGCGATGCCGTGATTGAGCACGACTCGTACCGGCCGCTGTGGGAATCCCGCAAACCACCGCAGCAAGTCTTCGCGATCACCGTGGCCGCTCACGCCCTCGACGCGCTCGATCTTGCAACGCACACGGCGCTCATGGCCATTCACCCGAACGCGTGTGGCGCCCTCGAGCAGCGCCCGGCCGAGCGAGCCTTCGAGCTGGAACCCTGTGAAGACCAGGGACGTCCCCTCGTCCTCAAGATGATCGAGGAGGTGCCGCAGGATCGGGCCAGCATCGCAGAACCCCGACCCCGCGAGGATCGCGCAACCACCACGGATCGACCGCAGGTCCTCGCTCTGCGACCGACTCGTGAGCCGATGCAACTGCGGGAACTCGAGCGGCGATTCGCCGCGCAGCATCATGCGCTGTGGCTCCGGCGCGAGGAGCCGCGGGTGACGCTCAAGCACCGTCGCTCCATGAACAGCCATGCCGCTGTCGAGGTACACCTGGAACCCATCGAGCGCACCGTCGCGCGAAAGGCGCGCGAAGTGCTGCTGCAGTTGTTGTGCGCGACCGAGCGCGAACACCGGGAACAGCAGCCTGCGTCCGTTCGCGACTGCATCATGAACCACAGCATCGAAGGTCCGCACGGCATCCTGTTCCCGCAACGAGCGATGCCCATTGGTGCACTCCATCACCACCAGGTCCGGTGCGCGATCAGGCCATTGATGCGCTGCCAGCAGGGGATTGCTGAACGGTCCGATGTCACCCGAGCACACGACACGCCGACGCGCACCGCCATGCTCAAGCTCGAGTTCCACGCTCGCGGCACCGACCACGTGGCAGGCATGGTGCAGCCGCACCCGCATCCCGCCCGGCAATTCATGCCACGCCGACCAGGGAATCGCTCGCACCATCTTGGCGACCCGGTCGGCGTCACGATGTCCGAAGAGGACCACCGGCGCAACATCGCGCGCGCGGCTCGACTGCACCAGGCGCGCCGGCTCAAGAACCTCGAAGCTTGGCGCGGTGCCGGCGCCATGCTCCTCGACCCGCACGAACTGCAGGGTCGCGCTCGAGCGAAGCACTCGCGGCAGCAGTTCGCTGGTGGCATCGCTCACGATGATGGGGCCGTTGAAGCCCAAGCGTGACAGCATGCCCAATCGCCCGCAATGATCGACGTGAGCGTGGGTGAGCACGACCGCATCAAGTTTCGCGAAGTCGATCGCTGGGGGATCGGCGTTGCGGAGCTCCTGCTCCGGCGCGCCCTGGAACATGCCGAAATCAACCAAGACGCGTGAGAAGGCCGACTCGACCAGCGTGCAGGATCCCGTGACCTCGCCCGCAGCTCCAAACAGCGTGACCTTGGGCGATGACATCATCGGTCCAAGGCTAGTCCGGGGTTACGATCCTCGCATGGCACGACGTACACGACCGCTCAGCGCGACAGCACTGCTCCTCTTCGGTGGCGTGTGCGTCACGGCCTCGCTCACGGACATCGCGTTCGTCAACGCCGCTGCGGGCGCGACGCCTGCTTCGCGCATGGTGCCGCTGGTTCGAGCGGCGTCCGCGGCACCAGCGGTGCTCGACGATGTCGAGCGCCTGGCACAGCCTGCGCTCAAGCCACTTTTTCCTGAGCGATCGGTCAAGGGATGGCACATCGTGGGCGGAAAGGCCGACTTCACGATGCGTGATGGCGTACTCACCGGCCACGGCACAGACACGCGCAACGCCTTCCTGGTCAGTCCGC
>SYIB01000154.1 GCA_005798965.1 Planctomycetia bacterium | reverse complement strand
GCAGCCAAGGGCCTGCTTCAGGCCATTCACGACCAAGGGCGATCGACGGCTTGGCCATGTGGTCCACGACCACCCGCAGCGTCGGGTGCCGGTCCATCAGCCGCGCGATGCCCCCGAGATGGTGGGCACGGACGAGCGCGTCGAAGCGGATCCCGTTCGCTGCCATCCACGCGAGCGCGGGCTGGCAGCGTGCATCGAGGATCCAGCGGTCATCGGTGATGTCCTGCAGCATCGGCCGGATGCCGACGAGCGGCCCATGCGTGCGCAGGCGCATGAGGTCGGGGATCGCCTCCGTCGATCGCAGGTCGACCCAGCCGACCACGCCCTCGATCCATGGATGCTGCCGCGCCAGCCCGAGCAGGAACAGCGACTCATCCACGCTTTCGGCGGCCTGCACGGCGATGCAGCCCGCGATGCCGCGCGACAGCAGCTGCGGCCGGAGCTGGTCTGGCTCGAAGTCCTGCCAAAGCGCGGTCATCGACGGTGTCAGCCAGTGGTAGTCGCCGCGTGCACGGCGCCAGAAGTGCTGATGGCTGTCGATGCGGCGGTGGGTCATCGGTGCTGCTCCAGGTCAGGGGGCAGGGGCGTCCCGCCATGGGCGCTCGATTCGTACAGGGCTTCGACGAGTTGCATGGAGCGCCAGGCATCATCGAGCGGGCTCAGGAGCGCCGCATCCTCGCCGGCGACGAAGCGCTGGAGGTTGCACATCGGTCCGCGAAACGCTGTGGGGAACCACGAGCCGACGAGCGGTATGTCGCGCCAGGCTTGGCCATCGAGGGCGACCTCAAGGGAGTCGGGTTGCCCCACGGGGTAGTCGAGGTTCACGCCCATGCGGACGACCGCGGCGCCGCGAGTGCCCTCCACGCGCAGCTCGCTCGCTTCGTGGCGTGGACCATGCGTATGGTGGTGATTCATCGAGAGCGTGCAGCGGACGTGATCGCCGAGGTCGAGGATGGCGGTCGAGCGCGTGCCCGCGAGCCCGCCTGCTGCCGGGTGCGGCACGGCACGGCCCCACACGCGACGCGGCTCGCCGGCAAGCCAGCGCAGCAGGTCGAGGTAGTGGATCGAGTGCTGGGTGAATTCGATCCGCTCGAGCGACTTCAGGAACGGCCACTGGTGCCACGGCATGGCGCATGCGACGCGGACCTCGAGGTCGGTCAGTGCACCGAGTGCGCCAGAGCGCACCAGATGGCCGAGCGCGATCATCGAGGGCGCGAAGCGAAGCTGGAAGTTCACGGCCGCGCGAAGGCCGCGCTCGTGGGTGATGCGCCGGAGCCTGGTGGCGTGGGCCAGGTCGAGGCCCAGCGGCTTCTGCACGAGCACGGCAGCGCCCGATGGCAAGGACGCCAGCACGTTGTCGAGCGCTTGCGGCGGCACGGCGACATCGAAGATCGTTTCGGCGTGCCATGAGCTTGATGCGAGCGTGGCCGAGGCGTGAGCAATGCCCCAGTGATCCGCGAGCGCCTTGGCACGGCCAAGGTCGGGATCCACGATCGCCTCGACCGTGAAGCCGAGGGCGCGGTAGGTGGGCAGGTGCGCATCGGCGACGATCGAGCCGGCACCGAGGATCGTGATCGGGCGGGGTGATGCCGGCAGCGGCCACGACTGCGGGAGCGAGCCAAGGTCCGTCGAGATCAACGCGCTCATCCTGCGCCCCGGCGTTCGAGCCGCGCTGCATGCCAGCGCCGTACGAGTTCATCGGCGGCGACGCCGGCCAGGAGCACTGCGCCGATGACGGCGAACTCGAGCTGCGAGCCCAGTCCGAGCAGGTTGATTGAGTTGCGCAGGACCTGCAAGGTCGCCGTGCCCAGCACGATGCCGATCACGCTGACGCTGCCACCGCGGAGGCTGCAGCCCCCGAGCACGGCAGCAGCGATCGCGTACAGCTCATAGAAGTTGCCGAAGTCGCTTGGCTGCGCGCTGCCGACATCGAAGATGAACAGCATGCCCCCGAGCCCGGCGAGCAGGCTGCAGGCGACGTAGGCGCCGGTGACCAGCCGTGCGGTGGGGACGCCGCTGTAGCGCGCAGCCGCTTCGTTGCTGCCGGTGGCGAGGAGCCAACGGCCCCAGACCGTGCGTGAGAGGAAGAGCGCCGCGATCACGGCCAGCACGATGAGCGGGATGGTGGTCGCCGGCAGCCGGAAGGTGTCCAGCCCTGGTACCGGGATGCGCCCCACGGCGATTGAGCGCAGCTCGGCGAATTCACCCTGAAATCCCTGCGACTGGTCACCGGTCATCCATCGCGCGATGCCACGGTAGAGGAGCAGTCCGCAGAGCGTGACCAGGAAGGGCTGCAGCCTGAGCCGCGTGACGAGGAGCCCGTGCGCGAGCCCGATGAGCGCCGACCCCGCCAACACGATGGGGACGACGGTCCACGGCGACCAGCCATGCTCGATGAGCAGCCACGGCACGGCGATCCCCACGAGGCAGACCACTGAACCAAGCGAGAGATCGATGCCTCCGGTGCCGATCACGAATCCCACGCCGAGCGCCAGGATCGAGAAGAGCGCAGTGCGCTGCACCAAGTTCATGAGGTTGTACGCCGTCAGGAAATTCGTCCCGTAGAGCGCCGTCACGATGCAGACCACCAGGAAGATCCCGAGCAGGCCCCAGTGCTTCCTCATCGGGCGGTCTCCAGGGCGCCACCCGTGGCCAAGCCCATGATGGCGACATCGGTCGCCGCTTCGCGCAGGAACTCGCCTGCGATCGCCCCATCGTGCATGACCAGGATGCGGTCGGCCAAGAGCAGCACTTCCTCGAGATCGCTGGACGCGAACAGCACGGCGCAGCCGGCGGTGGCCGCCGCGCGCACCGCCTCGTGGATGTCGTGGCGTGCGCCCACATCGACACCGCGGGTCGGCTCGTCGAGCAGGAGCACACTGGGCTCGACCGCGAGCCAGCGACCCAGGATCGTCTTCTGCTGGTTGCCGCCCGAAAGCGTCTGCACGCGCCGTGCAGGATCGGCCGGTCGAAGTCGCAACCGCGTGATCATGCCGGCAACGAGGTCGCGCTCGCCGGCGTGGTCCACCATCCCAGCACGGGCGCCGCGCGGGAGCCAGGCCATGGAGATGTTCGTGCATACGGGATCGAGCGTGAAGAGCCCGTGGCGTGCCCGATCCTCGGGAACGATGGCGAGCCCTCGGGCGACGCGCTCGGCGATGGTGCCCTCGAGTGCACGACCATCGAGCGTGATGCGACCGCTGGCATGACCGAGCCCCGCGATCGCCTCGAGCAGCTCTGTCCGGCCAGCGCCGACGAGCCCAGCGAGCCCCACGATCTCGCCCCGCTGGACCGCGAGCGAGGCCGGACGCCGGCGATGGTGCGCGCTGATGAGTCCATCCACCGCAAGCCGGATCGGGGAGTCTTCGAGCGATGGCCGCGCGGTGACGGGCGGCAGGTCTCGGCCCACCATCAGCCGCTCGATCGTGCTGCGATCCATCGCAGTGCGTTCGAGCGTACCGGCCATGCGGCCATCACGCAGCACGAGTGCGCGGTCGGCGATCGCGAGCACCTCATCGAGGTGATGTGAAACGTAGACGATCGCCACGCCGCTGCGACGCAGCTCGTCGAGCATGGCGAGCAGTCGCTCGGTCTCGCGCGCACTGAGGCTCGAGGTCGGTTCATCGAGGATCAGGATCCGTGCTTTGGCGCTGAGCGCCTTGGCGATCTCGACCAACTGCCGTTGGGCGATCGGCAAGCTGCCGCAGAGCGTGGAGGGATCCAGCTCGAGGCCCACGCGCGCGAGCCACCGCGCCGCCTCGGCATGCATCGATCGCGTGTCGAGCCAGCCGAAGCGATGGTGCTCGCGGCCCAGCAGGATCGCACCCGCAAGATCGAGGTTCTCGGCAAGGTTCAGCTCCTGATGCACGAGTGCGATGCCGGCCTCGGCGGCATCGGCCACGCTGCGAAGGCGCAGTTCATGCGCGCGAGCATCGGCGTCCATCCATTCGAGCGAACCCGAGCTGGGTTGGAGCACGCCTGACAGGATCTTCAGCAGCGTGCTCTTGCCGGCACCATTCT
>SYIB01000153.1 GCA_005798965.1 Planctomycetia bacterium | reverse complement strand
GATCTGCCCTGACGCCGTGGTCACGTGGCGCGATCCCAATGCGGAGCGGATTCGCTCCTGGCGTGGTGATGTACGTGATTGCGGTACGCATGGCCCCGAGGTCGGCGTCTCGATCGAGATCGATTCGGCGGATGTCGAGGATGCGGTCAGCGGCTTTGGAGTCCATCCTGATGAGATCACGTTCCGGTACCGCACGCAGGAGGAATACGACCTTGGCGCGCTCCAGCGCGACCGGCTGCTCGATACGCGCGGAGTTCGACTGCATGACGAGGTCGTTTCACCGGACTATCCATGGATGCTCCGACGTGGCGTACCCACCGTGCACGCCATGGCCGACCGTCTCGAAGAGGCCGCGCGGCGCGCCGGGGCCACCAGCATCCGTGGGCGTGCAAGCATCATGGCCGGCTTCGTTCAGGCACTGGCTTACCGGGAGAATCTTGAAGCCACCGATGGAGCCGAACACGAGCAGATGGGCGTGATGCTGCCTGCGGCGACGCTGTCACGCGCCAGTGGCGACTGCGACTCCAAGGCTGTCCTCTTGTGCTCTCTGCTGCACTCGACGCAGGTCTGCGACAGCGTGCTGGTGCACACCGAGGATCACACGCTGGTTGGCCTAGGTCTGCAGCTGCGAACAGGTGACGACAGCATCCGAGCCTGGCGGCGCGAGTGGGTGCTGCTGGAGACAACCGACCGCTGGCCAGTCGGCCGTGTAGCCCGTCGCCATATCGGCGAGAGCGTGACGGTCGAGGAACCCGTGTCGCTCGTCGTCAGGACCAAGCGCTGAGCAGCACGCCGAGATCGGCGCCATCCACCGTCCCGCTGCCATCCACGTCGCCCATGCCGGTGCCGCCCCAGTTGCTCAAGAGCATGCCAAGGTCGGCGCCATCGATGATGCCGTCGCCGTTGAGGTCGCCTGGAACCGCGGTGACGTCGACGATCCATGCCAGCGCGGCGATGCTCGCGAATCCCGTGGTCGTGACACGACTCACCGACAGCAGGTAGGAGCCCGGCACCAGGCCGTCGATCGAGAGGTGCTCAACGTTGTCTACGGCGCTCTGGCTGACGACGTTTCCCGAGCCGAAGAGAGCGGCCCCACCGTCGCCGACCATGGACACAGGCTGGCCGTTCACGATGCGCTGCAGCTTGAGATCGTTGTTCTGCAGAATCGGTGCGGAGCCAGTGAATTGGCTTGATGAGGGATTGCGATTCCACGTCAACGCCACGCGGACATCAGCCGTGCCAGGGACATCGATGCGCCAGTGGCGTTCGAAGGTGGTCGAGGAGATCACTTCGTACTCCCAGGCGGCTAGGCTGACTGAGGGACCCGAAATGGCGGCAGTTGTGGTGGCTTGTCCGATCGCTTCATCTGCGGAGAGAATCCGGTGCGCACGGTCGATGTTCACCGTGCCGAAGCCCACGATCGGGTCAATGGGGGTGGTGGCGACGCCGCGCGACGCTCCGGTCGGCGGGGCTCCGTTCGACCACGAGGTGCCTTGGGTCGCGCCCGCGAGCAGCGAGGCCTTGATCGCCACGCCACTGCGGCGATTCACGTTGAGGCTGTACGGGAGTTCATTCGCGAACTGGTAGAGCAAGGTCGCACAGCCACCGACGACGGGCGTCGAGAAGCTCGTGAAGTCGCCAGGCGCTACGAGTTCCGGCTTCCGCCGGCCCGCCCCGTCGATGCCCGAAGGCGGCGCGCCATAGCTGTGGTTGCCGTTGGTCAGACCAACCGAAATCCCGTTGAACCCACTGCCCATGAGTGCGGGAACCGCACCGCCGGCTCCGTTGTTCATGCCCGCGATGACCAGCGTGCCGTCGCGTTGCATCGCGTAGTCCGCGCGACGCAGCACTTCATTGTCGACTGCCGTGCCTGCAGATCCAATCCAGCTGCAGTTGAAGAGGCGCGAACCGTTGGTGGGCGAGAGCGGCAGTGCGGACTGCCCTGCGCCGACGCGCAGGTAGCTGGAGATCCAGCCATTGGCATCGAAGCAGTTGATCTGGGTCACGCCCTTGGCCACACCGGCCGATCCGTAGAAGTTGCGGCCCACGAAGGTCGCGTGGCCGCTGTTGGTCGAGCCCCCGGAGAAGAGGTTGAACGACTTGCCGGCGAAGTCGGCCTCGGCGGGATTCGGCCGGTAGCTCAACCCAGCGGATTCATTCGCCTCGACCTGCACGATCGGGACGCCCGCACCGGTTGGCGCCGCGGATCCCAGCCGTGCAAGCAGTTCCTCGTAGCCAATCTCGTCAGCGAGGGCTGGCGCGACAATGGTCAGGATGATCGCCAAGCTGGTGCGCATGGTCCGAGGCTCCTCTGTGCTGATGTGGACGGTCGCGCGAAGTATTGCAACCACCCCGGGCGAGGCAAGATGAAATCGGCCAGCCGCCCGAAATCAGCCTGAGGCGGCGCAAAAACAAAGGCACCGAGCGCCACAAGGACGCTCGGTGCCGAGTTCCGGGAGAGCCCGAGGGCTCCGGAGATGCTGTGCTCAGCGACGACGACGGCCAGCGAGGCCGGCGAGGCCGACGAGGGCGATCGCGCCCGGGGCGGGAACCGCGTTCACGCCGATGAGCGTGATCGAGCCGGTCCAGGTGCCCGAGGTGCCCGAGGCGCCGTAGCCGTTGCCCAGCCAGATGGTGGCGTCAGCCGAGGTGCCCGAGAACGAGATCGCGTTCACCGACCTGCTGCTGATGACGGTCGTGCCGGGAGCGCTCGAGCCGCCGTTGGCCCAAAACAAGCGCTGGGTAGCACCGAGGTTGCTGTAGCCGCCGACCTGGAGCAGGCCGCCCGACGAGAGCGGAGCCACGTCGACGTACACGCAGATGTCGTCGGCGTAGGTGAAATTGGTGGAGGCGTTCAGGGTCGCGTTGACCGACACGCCGGTCAGGGTGCCCGAGAAGCCGCCGTAGGCAGCGCTCAGGTCGGTGAAGTTGAAACCAGTCCAAGTCTGGTTGGTGAAGGTGACAGTGACGTCGGCCGAAGCAGTTCCGGCGACAGCGGCGGCGAGGCCAGCAACGAGGGCAATCTTCTTCATGGAGGGACTCTCTGTTGGGACAACGGAACTCCGCTGACTTCGTCAGCGCGACCCTTTTCAGATTCCCTGCTTCAAGAACATATGACCCAGCCATTTGCTATGGCAAGTGTCTTGTGGGGAATCAGGATGCTTTTGTGGCGTTTGACGAACCTAGGGGGCGAGGGTAGGGGCGACATGGATCCCATAACACCTAACCGATCGCAACATGCTTCAAATGGAGGAGTTGCGTGAGCAAGTCAGGGTTCGAAGCCGCCGCCAGCGAGCCGCCAAGATGAGTCTGGGTGCCGTCCAACGATGCCCAGGCGGCGCCGGATGCGGGCAGGATGGCCCCGAATGGTCCGATGTCCCAGGGGTGCATGACCGGTTCGACCACCGCGTCCACGCGACCTGTGCAGAAGAGGAGCAGCGCCAAGCAGTCGCTCCAACCACGAAGTGAGCCAGACTGTTCTCCCAATCGGGTCCACAAGCTCATTCGGTCGGTGCAGCGGAAGTACTCAGTGCCAGTGGTGCAGACGGTTGCCGTGTGCAGCGGTCGCGGGGTGGCAACGCGACATCGCTGCCGCTGCTGAGCGCGCGTCCACCAAGCCTCATGATGCGACTGGGCTTCGATCCGTTCGTCGAGTGCGGGAAAGTCGGCGATGCCGGCGACTACCTGAGGTGCGCCTCCGGGGTGGCGCTGCTCAAGGCCCAGCAGGGTTCCCCACAGCGGTAGCCCGCGGATGAAACTGGCAGTGCCGTCAATCGGATCGATGATCCAGCGCCATCCGCTCGAGCCCGCTTCATCCCCATGCTCTTCGCCCAGGATGGCATCGGACGGATGATGCAGACGGATCTTCTGGCGCAACGCTGACTCGATGGCGCGATCGGCCTGCGTGACTGGGGATCCGTCGGACTTGGTGTCGACCTGCAGCGGTTGCCCAGCCCAGTGGAGGCTGACCGCACGGAGTTCATCCAGCCATTGGGCCAGGTGGTCGAATCGAGCCTGCAAACCGTCGTCGCGCATGACCGTGCATCGGTGCACGGTGGGGATTGGCATGAATCACGGTCGTTGGCAGGAGAGGACGGCCGCCGACGCTCTTAGGATCCACGCATGTCGAGCATGATCGCGCTGCTAGCTGCGCTGTTGGCCCTCATGTCATCGGTGACCGTGCGCGAGTGGCCAGCGTTTGCACCGCGTGTCGAGGCAGCAGCCGCTGCCCACGCGGGTCGTGGCGTCGTGGTGCATTACTGGCGCCCGGACGGTGACTACGCAGGATGGAACCTCTGGGTCTGGAACGAAGGTGGGCAGGGGCGCAGCGTGCCGTTCGTGGCGGTCAAGGACGATGCGGTGGCGCGCTTCGACGCCGATGACGGCGTCAAGCGGCTGGGTTTCATCGTGCGAAAGGGCAACTGGGAGCGCAAGGACATTGATCAGGACCGCTTCATCGACCTCAAGCCTCGCGGGCGGACCGAAGTCTGGCTTGCGGCGGGGCAGGCTGCGATTCACGCGTCGGCGAAGGCGATCGACCGATCGAGCTCGTTCGTCGGGGCGTTTCTCGATGCGCGGCAGCAGATCACGCTCGCGATGTCCGGGCCGCTCGACGAGAAGGCGCGCAAGGCGATCACGGTGCGCATCGAGGATGGAGCGGCCGTGCCAGTCGGATCCGTGACGGCCGATCGCGGGGGCGACGGGCGACCGACCTTCACAGTCAAGCTGGGCAAGGCTGTGGCGGATGATGCGATCGCCCGATTGTCCATCCAGGTGGGCGGCGAATGGAGAACCGTCATCGCGCGGGGAATCCTCGAGGATGCTGCGTTCACGGCACTCAACGCCGTGCTCGGACCGACCTGTTCTTCCGATCGGGCCACAGTTTCGACCTGGTCGCCGGTCTCGAGCCGGGTGGAACTCGAACTCTTCGAGAAGGGGTTCGACGCCCCGAGCCGGACCCTGCCGCTTGGGGCAGGCGCGAAGGGCACCTGGTCGATCGAGGTCCCCGGCGACCTGCATGGCGTGCCCTATCGACTCGCGTTCACGCACTACGGGCGTCGTCGTGCGGCCGCGGACATCCATGCCGTTGCGGCGAGCGCCGACAGTTCATTCAGCGTGTTCGCAGATCTGGCGCGCCTGGAGCCTGCAGGCTGGCAGAGTGACCGCGGCCCGTCGATCGCACAGCCCACCGACGAGGTCCTCTACGAGCTGCACGTCCGCGACTTCACGGTCGCCGATGCATCCTGCCCGGCGGATCGTCGCGGTTCGTATCTGGGGCTCGTGCATGACGGCAGAGTGGATGGGGCCCCCACGGGACTGGCGCACCTGCGTCGACTTGGCATCACGGCCGTGCACCTCATGCCGATCCACGATTTCACGGCAAAGCCTGATGAGTACAACTGGGGCTACTGGACCGCACTCTTCAATGTGCCCGAATCAAACTTTGCGTCGGATCGCCGGGATCCGCTCGCACCCATCCGTGAGCTGCGCCAGGCCGTGCAGAGGATGCATGCGGCTGGGATCCGTGTGGTGCTCGATGTGGTCTACAACCACACGAGTTCGAGTGGCGATGCGAGCCCGTTCGACGCGACGGTGCCCGGCTGGTTCTTCCGCACCAACCGCGACGGCTCGCTGACGAACGACGCGGGATGCGGCAACTCGGTTGCCGATGAACGCCCGATGGTGCGCAAGTACATCCTCGACTCGCTCTCGCATTGGCTGCGGCAGTACCACGTCGACGGTTTCCGCTTCGACCTTCTGGGAACCCATGATCCGGCGACGGTGCGCGCGATCGTGGAGCGCGTTCGCTCGCTCCGACTTGATGCCTCGCTGTACGGGGAGCCCTGGACGGGTGGAGGGCCGATCCGCTTCGGCAAGGGGGCGCAGAAGGGGACCGGGATGGCGGTCTTCAACGATCACCTGCGCAACGCGCTCCGCGGCGACCTCGATGGCGCCGCGACCGGATTCGCCAACGGTCCGGGTGGCGACCGCGAGGCCGTCAAGCGTGGCGTGGCTGGATCGAT
>SYIB01000152.1 GCA_005798965.1 Planctomycetia bacterium | reverse complement strand
ATGCCTGCGAAGAGATCGGGCCGGCGCAGGCCCAGCCGGCCCGTACCCGCGCCGCCCATGCTGAAGCCCTCAAGAAGGCGGCCACGACGCTCCGCGATCGTGCGAAAGGTCGCGTCGACGTGCGGGATCAGATCCTCGATGACCACTGACTCCATGAGGTAGTCGCCATCCTTGGAGTCGCACCACATGCTCGCACCCATGCCGTTGGGGAAGACCACGAGCATGGGCGGGATCTTGCCCTGCGCCATCGCGTTGCCGAACCATGCGCTCACCCAAGGAATGCCGGCGATCGGGCTGCCCGATCCGTGCAGCCAGTACAGCACCGGGAACCGTTGGGTGGGCATGGACTGGTACTGCGGCGGCAGCCAGACATGGAAGCTCGCGGTGGCACCAGCGTTGGCGCTCTGGAAGGTGCGGTACTGCACCCCCGATGCGGTCACCGGCGGTGTGGTCCACGGCCCGTGTTGGGCGTGGGCACTGGGCGACAGGGCCATGACGGTGAGCAGCGTTCTGGACAAGGTGCGCATCATGGGCATGGTCTGCTTTGGTCTTGTTGCCCGGATTCGGCGTCGGACAATCTCTCTCAGGAATCGTACGCCAGAGCGATGGCCCCACATAACCCGGCGTCGTCACCCAGCATGGGCGGGACCACGAACGAACGGAGCCCTTCATCACGAAGCGCGGGCGAGTCGACGTAGCCCGCCAGCGCGGCCTTGAGGTGGAGCCTGCACCGATCGAAGAAGGCGGCTTCACCAAGTTGCCCGGCCTTGCGCACGCTGCCGCCGATGATGATGCGCCGTGGTGACAGCATGAGCGTCATCGTCGCGAGCGCGTGCCCCATCGACTGCGTGACGGCCTCCCACGTCGGATCGTCAGCCGCCAGATCCTCGGCGGGGCGACCTGCCCGAGCGGCGATTGCCGGCCCGGCGCACAGTCCTTCCCAGCACCGGCCGTGGATCGCGCATGCGCCCGCGAAACGATCGCCCTCGGCGCGCGGCATGGGGATGTGCCCCATCTCTGGATGCACGAGCCCGTGCACTGGCTTGCCGCGCACGATGGCTCCGCCACCGATGCCCGTCCCCACGGTGATGTAGATGAAGTCATCGAGGCCTTGCCCTGCGCCCCAGCGTCCTTCGCCGATCGCAGCGCCATTCACATCGGTGTCGAGTGCGATCGGCAGGCCCGGGAAGGCGCGGCGGAAGGGTGCAAGCACATCGGTGCACTTCCATCCATGCTTGGGTGTCGTCGTGATGCATCCATGCGTCGATGACCGAGGATCCAGATCAAGCGGCCCGAACGAGGCAATGCCGATCGCCGTGACCTGGCCCACACGATGCGAAGCATCCTGCATCCATGACGTGACCCGCATCAGCACCTGTGCCGGGTCATCCCCGGTGGTGAATCGCTCGCGCGCCAAGATCCCTGCACCGGGGCCGGAGCCGATCGCCGCGATGATCTTCGTGCCACCAAGTTCGATCGCACCGACGATGGGGGAAGAGGTGCTCATTCGTTCATGCCCAGGTCCGGCGGATCATGGTTTCGCCTTGGAGGTGTTCCAGCAGCGCATCGATGCGTTCACCGACGGCTCGCGTCCAGTCGGGCATGGCCACCATGTCCGCCAGCAGCACATGGCCATGGTCCCTCGCAAACTGATGGTTTCCACCGCAGACGAGCTTGGCCGGCGCGGTGCGGGCTGCGTCGGCAGAGTATGGGCACGTGCGCTTGGTCATGGTCCGCCAGAGTCGGAGTCTAGATCATCACCGGCGGATGACGGTACCGATCGACGATGCCGTGGATCCGTTGTACAACCCGGCACGATGTACCGAGTGGATGCCAGCACTGTCGATCAGCGCCGTCGCGAGCGAACCCTCGCGGCGTGGACGTTCGCGCTTGCCATCGCCATCCTTGGTGTGAAGGCGGCTGCGTGGTGGTTCACACGATCGACGGCACTCTGGTCGGATGCGGTCGAGAGCATCGTGAACGTGATCGCAGGGGGTATGGCGCTGGGCAGCCTGGCGTGGGCCGCGCGGCCGGCCGACGAAACGCATCCGTATGGTCATGGTCGCATCGAGTTTGTGACCGCTGCATTCGAGGGCGGCATGGTCGTGCTGGCTGCCGCCGCGATCGCGATCCGAGGTGTCGAAGGGTTGTTCACGCCCACGCTCGAGACCGGCATGATCGGCCGCGGCCTCTGGCTCGCCGGCGGGACGGCCGTGGCCAACGCGCTGATGGGACTCTGGCTGATGCGGCATGGTGCACGCCACGGATCGATCGTGTTGCGTGCTGGCGGGGTGCACCTACTGACGGATGCGGGGTCGACGTTGATCGGCATCGTCGCACTGCTGCTCGTGGCGTGGACAGGGCAGCCCGTCTGGGATGCGATCGGTGCGATCGCCTTGGGCATCGGTGCGCTTGTGGCCGGGATTCGGCTCGTCCGCGAGGCGATGGGCCTGCTTCTTGATGAAAGCGATGCAGCCGATGCACGGCTGATCCGGGATGTGCTCACGCGTCGCACGCAGCCTTCGGCCGGAGCCGAGCAACTGTGCTCGTTCCACAAGATTCGTCACCGTCACGTCGGGCGCGAGCACTGGATCGATTTCCACGTGCAGCTGCCGTCATCGCTCGACATCGCTACGGCGCACTCGATTGCCAAGCGTGCCGAGGATGAGCTTGAATCGCTCCTGCCCGGCACGGCCACGGCCCATGTCGAGCCGTGTGTCGATGCGGCGTGCGATCGATGCCGTCGTAGTTGATCGCGGCCTCAGCGTGCCTTGCGACGATCCGGCCGGATCGCCGCGCCCAGCGTGCGCTGGCCCTTCTTGAGCTCCACGATCCACACATCCTTTTCGGGGATCGGGCCGTCGGCAAATGAAATCGTGCCGCTCACGCCGGGATAGCCGCGAATCGAAGCCAGTTCCGCGGTCATGGTCGCGGCACAGCCCGGCGGACGGGGACCCGATGTCGTGCCGCCGCTGTACACCTTGGGCGCACGCGCGTGCGCGAACTTCACGAGCATTGCGGCGTCGTAGCCGAGCGCCGAAAAGCCGGTGGGGGCCTCGCCGAAGGCTGCCATGTAGTCCTGCGCGAAGCGGTGCGCCGCCTCGCTGGCACCCTCGCCGAACCAGGCGTGGGCACAGAACGCCACACCATCGGTCGCGCCATCGAGCAGCGTGTCGAGGCCAGTGAAATCGAGTCCGTCGCCGCCCATGCAGCGCACGCCCGGCAGGGCCGCTCGCACGGCGGGGAGTACGGTCGGAACCAGATCGGGTTCAAGCGCAAGGAAGACGGCGTCGACACCCTTGCTGGCCGCAGCCTCGAGCTGCTGCTTGAGCTGCGTGGATCGAGCGCTGACCGACAGCGTGACGGTGCCACCGAACGCCGGCACGGCCTTCTCCACGAAGCCGCCGATCGTGCGCGTGTAGTCGTACTGCGGGTCAATCACCACGACCACGCGCTTGCCCCAGCGCTCGACCATGTATTGCGCTGCCGCCACGGCCTGCGCATCGTCGGTGAAGCAGGCAAGGAAGGTGCTCGCAGGCCAATGCCCCAGCTCGGGCAGCTTTGGATCAGTCGCGCCCACGATCACGAACGGCGCCGCACAGGTGGGATCTTTGGCGTTGGCCGAGAGAAACGCACGCATGCCGGCGGCCGCGATGTCCGAGTCGGTGAATCCAAGGCCGATCGACGCTCCCTCGCGGCGAAGTCGCTCGCCCACGACCGCTGCCGTCGAGGTGCTTGAGCGCGAGTCGGCGCGGTCGAATTCCGCCGACTGCCATCGACTGAAGACGCGGGCGGCGCCGTGGTTGCTCGCGGTCGACCAGTCCTTGCTCATGCTTCGGCTCGCAGGGTCATTCGGCGCCCACGCGATGTCCTGCTCGAGGACCCAGGCCGGCGGGGATGACTTCAGCGCAAGTTGTGCGCCCCTCCAGGCAGGTGTGCCGAGCGCGGCTTGCGAGCCGGACTCGTCGACGATCACCGCAATCCGGTTCGATCGTTCGCACCCGGCGGCGAGGGCGAACGCGCATGCAACAGTGCCAAGGCGTTGGATCATGTACCGAGTGTAGATCGAAGCCCCTGCCGACTCGCGAAGGGCCCACGCCGTACCCGTCGGCGGGGGTGTGCTCACCGCGCGGGGGCGTCCTTCACGCAGCGGAAACCCAGGTGCTGCAATGATGAATCCGCCGTGCACGCCATGCGGGCGCTCGGCCTGTAGCTCGAGCAGTACGAGGGATTGCACAGGAACGAGCCGCCACGATGCACGCGACTTTCGCTGGAGTAGGGATTGCGCGGATCGCGCGTGATGCTTGGGCCGCTCGGGCAGGTGACGACGCCGGCGGCGCCCGAGGCCTGCACACGCTCGCTGTACTCACCGGGTGCGTACTGATCGCTGCACCACTCCCACACGTTGCCGGCCATGTCGACCAAGCCGAGTCCATTGGGTGCGTACGAGCCCACCGGTGCGGTCGTCACGAAGCCATCCTCGCGCGTGTTGCGGTACGGGAACTCGCCCTGCCAGACGTTGCACCGCGTGGCATCCAAGGGATCGTTGCCCCAGACGAAGGTCGCGCCATCGAGTCCTCCGCGAGCTGCGTATTCCCATTCGGCCTCAGTCGGCAGGCGCTGGTCGGCCCACGCGGCATAGGCCTGGGCATCCTCGAACGCGACCTGCACCACGGGGTGATTCCCCTTGCCCTCGATCGATGAGCCAGGCCCCTCGGGGTGGCGCCAGTTCGCACCGCTCACCCAGCGCCACCACTGGCTCGCGTCATCGGTCGGTACCGCTTCGGTTGTGGGCGTGAAGACGAGCGAACCAGGCTGGAGCATCTCGTCCGGCGGCTTGGGGGTGCCCGGCGGAACTTGCTGCTTCAAGAGTTCCCAGTTGACGGCGCGTTCCGCCACGGTCACGTACGTCGTGGCAGCGACGAAGGCCGCGAACTGGTCATTGGTCACCTCGTGCCGATCGATCCAGAAGCCCTTCATGCGCACACGGTGCGCGGGAT
>SYIB01000151.1 GCA_005798965.1 Planctomycetia bacterium | reverse complement strand
GCCGCCGTTGACGTGGATCGACTGCCCGGTGACGAACCGGGACGCATCGCTCGACAGGAAGACCACGGCACCACCGATGTCGTCAGGGGTACCGAACGTGCCCATCGGGATCAGTCGCTCGTAGGCATCCTTCTCGTGCTGCGGATCATCGGCGTGGCGCTCGACGGGGATCCACCCCGGAGCGACGCCGTTGACCGTGATGTGCCAGGGCGCCAGCTCGGTCGCCATGCTGCGGGTCCAGCCGATCTGCGCACCCTTCGCAGCCACATAGGCACTGAAGTTTCCGACGCCGCGGGCGAAGACTTCGCTGGTGATGTTGATGATGCGGCCGGCCTTGCGCTGCTTCATCGCAGGGAGCACGGCCCGAGTCAGCAGGTATGGGCTCTTGACGAAGAAGTCGAGCATCGACTGGTAGAAGGCCCAGTCGTACTCCTCGATCGGCTTGTGTGGCTGCTTGGGCGTAGCGTTGACGACCAGCGTGTGCACGGCACCGAGCGTTCGCTCGATGTCGGCCACCATATGGTTCACCTCGTGCTCATCGGTGACGTTCGCACGGAAGAGGCCGCCCTCGTAGCCATGCGACCGGAACTCCGCGAAGGTGCGTTCGGCCCAGGCCTGGTCGTTCGCGTAGTTGAAGGCAACGCGCGCGCCCGCCTTGCCGAGCGCGAACGCCATGGCCTTGCCGAGCCCCTTGCTGCTACCGGTGACGAGCGCGACGCGCCCATGCAGATGGAAGTCCTGCGACATGCGCGAGAGGCTAGTCCAACGCAGCTCCGGTGCGCGTTCTCGGACTCCACACGCGATGGCTCGAATCACTTGCGCTACCGTGTGGGAACGGTATAGTTCCTCTCCCGCCAGTGACCGCAGGCGGGCTCAGCGCGGGTGTAGCTCAGCGGTAGAGCGCTACCTTGCCAAGGTAGATGTCGAGGGTTCGATCCCCTTCACCCGCTTGCCATGCTCGAAGCCGAAGGCCAAGCCTTCGGCTTCGTCGCTTTTGCGCGCGGGTGGCCCGCTGCGCGGGCGGATTCCCGTGCTCACTTCCCTGCCTGCACCTGCTCCCGCAGCCGCTTGTAGATCGGCGCGAAGCGACCGCTGGACCGGATCCCCTCGTCGCACAGGGCGAGTGCATCGCCCGTCCTGCCGAGCTTGATGTACGAAGCCACAAGTGCCTGATCACACGCCACCAGATCTTCGGCCTGCATCAGCGGCCGTGCGGCCAAGAGGTAGGGAATCGCCTCGGCCCACTCGCCGCGCAGCTGGTGAAGGCGACCGATGTAGCGCTCGGTGAAACCAGAGCCGGACTCGCCGTGGCTCAGCAGAAAACGCCCCCGCTCGATGGCGTCAGCCGCCACCTGCAGGTCAGCCGCATCAAGGCTGCCCTTGGTCTTCTCACGGCAGGCGAGCATGAAGTACGCGTACTCCAGGCTCCAGCTCATGTGGCCCGGCACTTGGCCCAGCGCGACGGCGTACAGCGGCTCCGCCTCCGCGGCCTTGCCCTCGCGCAGCAGCACGCGCGCGACCATGCCGGTGACCGGTCGCTGCGCACCTGCATGGGGCCGCATCGTCTTCCATTCCTCCAGCGCCGCACGCACGGCCGGCGACACCGAGCCCTCCATGGCCGAAGCCGCCCGATCGAAGCGGACGAACGCATCGGCGTTGGAGCGCTTCATGAAGGGCACGCCGAACAGCACGCGCAGCGTGTGGTCGACCCGCCATGCATCCCAGGGGTTGGCACCGAGCCGGGCAGCAAGGCCAGTCCAGTCGAAGTTCGCATCGATCGGGTCGCCCTTCGGTACCCCGGGCAGCGTGACGATCGTGTTGGCCATCAATCGTGCAGCCTCGGCCTGGCCACGGAGGCTGGGGTGCACGTGATCGTCCAGCAGTTCCCAGGCCGTCGCGCCCTCGGGGCTCATCGAACGGAAGGACTCGGCGATGTCGCACAGCGGTGCGCCAGCCCGTGCAGCCGCATCGCGGATCCCCTGCTCGGTGCTGCTGGTTGGCCGCCACGGCATGGTGTCCAGGTCGCGGGCCTTCATGAACGCCGTCCGCGCGCCCTCTCGATCCTGCTGCACCGCACGCGCCTTGCCCAGCCAGAAGTGCGCCTCGGCGTGGAGGGGTGCGATCGTGATGACCGCCCGCGCCGCCGCCTCCGCAGCTGCAGCATCGCCGGTCGAGGCCGTGCGCGCCACGGCCAGCTCCCGGTCGATGCGTGTGCGCTCGTCGGCCGTGAGCGACTCGAGCACCTCCTGGCCCAGCGGCACGAGGCCAGCCTCGTTGCTGGCGGTGGTGCAGACCACCACGGGCACCGATGCTGCCCGGCAGGACTCGATCATCTGGCCGACATGCGTGGTGATGTTGGCGGCCGCTGCGGAGCGCAGGTCGGCATCGGCGGGGATGACCGTCTGGCCGATCATCTGCTCCATGAGCGTGCGGTCACCCGTCGAGCCGCCGCGCAGCAGTCCCTCGATCCCCTGCACCAAGGCGAGCCCACGGATCGCGCGGACCCACGGCAGCGTTGACGACGCTTGGGTGCCGGATGCGCTGACCGAGGCCGTGCCGTAGGCACCGAAGAACTCGTTGTTGCCGACGTACAGCACCACCAGGTCAGGGTCGTACCGGACCGCCGCCTCAGTCATGAAGACCAGCGGAAAGCTGGCGACCGCCGTCGTGCCCAGGTTGATCACCTCGACGCGGCGATCGGGCCATTGCTCCTGGAGCATCGCCTGCAGGAAGGCCGACATCGAGAGGTTGCGCGGCTGCGGATAGCCCTTGGCCGCGGACTCGCCGACCAGCATGATGCGGAACGTGCCCGCGGGCTTGGGCATCACGAACTCGCTCTCTTCGGCGTAGCCCGCGCGATCGGGATCGGCGAAGAAGTACGGACGGGTCGCATCCGGCACGGTGATGACCAGCGTCTGGCCGGGCGCGACCTCGCCGGTTGCGCGGAAGAAGTCGGGGTAACCGCCGAACCCGGCGAGCCGCAGGCCGAGCTCGAGCAGCGCGAGCGCCACGAGCGGGACCGACAGCGTGATGAGCATGAACACCACGCGCTTCCAGGGCGGCAAGGCTGCGCGGTCCCGTTGGATGGTCCT
>SYIB01000150.1 GCA_005798965.1 Planctomycetia bacterium | reverse complement strand
CCGTGATCCCGGCGGGCATCTGCACGATCGAGAGCAGGGAGTCCAGTCCTCGCAGGGCCTTGCTCTCGACCGGCACACCACGCACCGGCTGATGCGTCTTGCTCGCGCACATGCCCGGCAGGTGCGCCGCACCGCCCGCACCCGCGATGATGACGCGCAGGCCACGCCCATGGGCTGCTGCCGCATACTCGAACAGCAGATCAGGTGTGCGGTGTGCACTCACCACGCGGCACTCATGCGGCACGTCGAGCAGAGCGAGCATGGCACTGGCGTGCTGCATCGTCTCCCAGTCACTCTGCGAGCCCATGATGACGCCGACAAGCGGTACCTGTGCCATGGGGTTCAGGGTAGCGCGGCGCTGCGAACGGTTCGGCGCGGCAATCGAAGCACGAACGGATGGTGGCTAGCATCATGTGAGGTACGCATGGACACGAGCACGCACCAAGCCCAGGCAGGTCACGACATCCATGTCGTCGTGATCGACGACCAGCCGATGGTGGTGGAGTTCGTCCGCCGCGTGCTCGCCGATGATCAGCGGATCCATGTGCACGGCTTCACCGACAGTGCGGTCGCGATGACGGAGCTCCGTGGTCCGCTCGCGAAGGTTGAGCTGGACCTGGTCGTGATCGACCTGATGATGCCCGGCATCACCGGCTTCGATGCGATCGCCGCCGTGCGGCAGCTGCCGTGGGGCAGTACGGTTCCGATCCTTGCGCTGACCGCGAGCGATGACCCCGTGGTCGCCCGCCAGGCGCTCGACCTGGGTGCGCGCGAGGTCATCGTGAAGATGCCCCAGCCGCATGAACTTCGCGACATCCTCCTGCGGCACATCGACGCCGGCGTCACGATCCGCGCCACGAAGCAGGAGCCAGACGATGGTGTGCTCAGACTTGGGGCCATGGAGCAGTCGGCCAACGAACTGGCGCAGCTGAACGACCCCGACACCGTGCTCATGCGGGTGCTCTCGGATGCACGGCAGTTCACGCACTGCGAGGCCGGGGGCGTCTTCGTGCGCGAGGGCAGCCAGCTGCGCATGGTCTACGCGCAGAACGATGTGCTCGGCAGCAACGAGCGGTTCGTGCGGTCGGTCGTGCTGCCGCTCGATACCTCGAGCATCGCCGGCTACGTCGCGGTCACGGGCAAGATCCTCCACGTGCCGGATGTGTATGACATTGCATCCAGCGCGCCATACCGGTTCAACCGCTCGGTCGATCAACGCACCGGATACCACACACGCAGCATCCTGGGCGTACCGCTGCTGGGCGAGAGCGGTCGCTGCATCGGCGTGTTCCAGCTGATCAACCCGCATCGCGCCGACGGCGGGAGCACGATCGGCTTCGAGCCCGGCGACATCGGGGTAGCCGCACGCTTCGCCGCCACGGTCTCCATGAGCGTGCAGCGCGCGCAGCTCACGAAGAGCCTCATCGACCGCACGATCGCGATGGCGCGCCTGCGTGATCCGAGCGAGACGGGCCCGCACGTGCAGCGCGTATCGCGCATCTCGCGCATCCTCCTGGAGGCATGGGGCGCCCGGCGCGGCTACAACGGCTCGGAGTGGGAGCGTGACGTGGACCGGTTCGCACTCGCCGCCACGCTGCATGATGTCGGCAAGGTCGGCGTGCCGGATGCCGTCCTCAAGAAGCCGGGCAAGCTCGATCCGGAGGAACGCGCCGTGATGGAACGGCATACCACGATCGGTGCCGATCTCTTCGGTGACGATCGCGAGTTCGACCTCGTGGCCAAGCGGATCGCGCTGCATCATCATCAGCGCTGGGATGGCAAGGGCTACCCGCCGGTGCTGCAGGTCGATGGCTCCGAGCGCCAGTTGCGCGGCGATGCGATTCCGCTCGAAGCACGCATCGTCGGCATCGCCGATGTCTATGACGCGCTCAGTGCGCGGCGCTGTTACAAGGAGCCGTGGCCCGAGGACCGCGTCATCGACCTCATCACGGCCGAGCGCGCGGGGCAATTCGATCCTGAAGTCGTCGATCTCTTCATGGAGAATCTGCCGACCTTCCGCGCCATCTTGCAGGCACACGAAGAAGAAGGCCTGCACTGAGCGAGGCTCACGCGCCGGGCAGCGTCCAGCCCGGCAGTGCAGGCTCGCCCAGCAGCCGGTCCGCCTTAGGGTCGCCGTCGATGCACAGGCTTCCGGGAATGCAGCGGATCGGGCGGCCGGCGCGATACGCGACCGTGCCCAGGAGCACCAGCTCGGTCAGGCGCGTGGCGTAGGGGATGCCGCACAGTGGCGCAGTCGGCTGGCCGTCGCGGATGGCCTGCAACCACTCCCGGTGATGCCCGATGCTCGGTGCAATCGTGGGTGCAGGCGGCTGCCAGTCCTGCGCATGCGCACCCGGCCAGAGCAGCATCTCGCCGTAGTTGGCGAAGAGCGCGCCGCCGGTGCCCTGGAAGCAGACGCTGAAGCGGCCGAGATAGTCGACGCCGTCCTTGGCACCGATCTCCTGCACGAAGGGTGACATGCGGCCGCCGTCGAACCACCGCAGCACGAGCGGATCGTCGCCGGGGCGTTCGGGTGCGATCGCCCACGATGCCTCGAGCCATGCAGGGGCGCCGATGGCATCGGGCGGAGGGCCATCGGCCTGGATCTCGATCGAACGGCCAGCGAGTCGATCCAGCCCGAGTGCCCAGAACGGAAGATCCATGATGTGACAGCCCATGTCACCCAGCGTGCCCGAGCCGTAGGACCAGTAGCGGCGCCAGTTCGCCGGGTGCACGCCATCGATGTAGGCACGGCGTTCCATCGGGCCCTGCCACAAATCCCAATCGAGCTCGGCCGGCGGCACGGCTCCCGGCGTCAGCCGACCGTCGCCCCAGCTCTTCTGCTGCCAGCAATCAACCGCCGTGACGCGGCCGATCGCTCCGGAACGGATCGCTTCGACGACGCGGCGGTAGTTGTCGCCCGCGTGGATCTGCGTACCCATCTGCGTGGCCACGGGGTTGCGCTCCCAGATCGAGCGCAGCACGCCCAGTTCACGCACCGTGCGCGTGAGCGGCTTCTCGCAGTACACGGGAAGGCCGGCCTGCAGCGCGAGCGCCGTGGCCAGTGCATGCGTATGGTCGGGCGTGGACACGATCACGCCGTCGAGATCGAGTTCGCGCTCCATCGCCAGCAGTTCGCGGAAGTCGCGGAAGGTCAGGGCTTCAGGAAACTCGCTCGTTGCCCGGGCCAGGTACCCCGCATCGACATCGCACAGCGCCACGATGCGCTCATGGCGAACCTCCTGGATGTTGTCCCAGGCACGATTGGCCGTGCCGATGCAGGCCAGTCGCAGCGGCTCGGCCTTCGCTCTCCGTGCGCGGCGCCGCACGGTCGTGCAGCCGGGCATGAAGGGCACCAGCGATCCGATGGCGGCAACGGTGATGAATCCTCGGCGCGTCACCTGCATGGACTGCCT
>SYIB01000149.1 GCA_005798965.1 Planctomycetia bacterium | reverse complement strand
TGCCCAGGTTGGGGCGGAACCCAATGCCTCCCCTCGCGCATCGATCCGCTGATGGCGATCAAGGCTGCGGCCACCGGCGAAACCTTTGTGAGCAACGCCCTGCCGCCCTGCCTTTTCAATGCCGTAGCGCCCTCCGCCGAGTCCGCCCAAGCCACCGCTGTGGCCTGGCTGCGCAACCAGACCAAACAGCACCCGATCCGCTGCATCCGCGGCGATCAGGGTTTGGCGAATCCCGGAGTCGCCGAAGCACTCGCCCGAGCCCGGAACGAGCTTCCATCGACCCCCGCCGCGATCGCCGTGTGTGATCTGGTGCAGTGCGGACTCGACCACGGCTGGAGTGCGGCCTGCGAGCGCGAACGGCACACGCTCGTCGGGCTGCGCCACACCCCCGAGGCGCGTGAGAAGCTGGCCGCCTTCCTGAAGAAGTGAAGCATCAGGCATCGTTTCCCGCCCGACACAGCCCGCCCTACACTTCTGCGCCTACGGGCGACTCTGATGAGTCGCTCGTTCCGTTTCACCGCTGAACCACACCAGAGGATCCCCCATGAGCTCCACCAACCTCGCCGACATGAAGGGCATCGCTGAACGTGACCGCAAGCAGATCGAGGCCGCGCAGGAGATGCTCGGGCCGGATCCGTCGACGATGGGCGCGATCAAGAACAATTTCTGGGGCAACTTCCGCGAGGAACTCATGTTCCCCTACCCAGAGGGAAGCGCCGACGAGTCTGCGCGCTGCGACCAACTGCTCGGCGAGCTCGACCGCTACATGCACACCGAGCACCCGTCGCACCTGATCGACCAGGAACAGCAGATTCCCGATTGGGTGATCAAGCGCCTCTTCGCGCTTGGCGTCCTCGGCATGACGGTGCCCAAGGAGTTCGGCGGCGGCGGCTTCGGCATCACCAGCTACAACCGCGCGCTCGAGCGCATCGGCCGCAGCTGCGGCTCGACCGCCGTGCTCGTGAGTGCGCACCAGTCGATCGGTTGCAAGGCCGTCATGCTCTTCGGCACCGAGGAGCAGAAGGCTCGCTTCCTGCCCCGCATGGCGCAGGACACGCTCAGCGCGTTCTGCCTCAGCGAGCCCAACGTGGGCTGCGATGCAGGTGGCCAGGAGACCCGCTGCGAGCTCTCGGCCGACGGCACGCACTACATCCTCAACGGCGAGAAGAAGTGGGCGACCAGCGGCGCACTGAGCGGGCTCTTCACCGTGATGGCCAAGCAGAAGGTGACCGATCCCAAGTCCGGCAAGCAGAAGGACGTCGTCACAGCGCTGATCTGCACGCCCGACATGGAAGGCGTGGAGATCTTCAGCCGCAATCGCTCCAAGTGCGGCATCCGCGGCACCTGGCAGGCGCGCATCCGCCTGACCAACGTGAAGGTCCCGGCGTGCAACCTGCTCGCGAAGGAAGGCCAGGGCTTCAAGATCGCCATGACCTGCCTGAACTACGGCCGCTGCACCCTCAGCGCCGGCATGCTCGGCGGTGCGGGTCACTCCTATGAGCAGGCGCTCAAGTGGGCCAAGTACCGCCACCAGTTCGACCGTCCGCTGGCGGACTTCGACCTCTGCAAGGAGAAGCTCGCGCGCATGGCCGGCTACGTCTATGCGATGGACGCGATGCTCTACATGACCACCGGTTTCCTCGACCGCCACGATGACGACATCATGGTCGAGACCGCGATGTGCAAGGTCTTCTGCAGCGAGATGGGGTACCGAGTGGTGAATGATGCGCTGCAGATCATGGGCGGTGAGTCGTACATGACGGAGAACTCGGTCGAGCGCATCTGGCGCGACAGCCGCATCAACATCATCGTCGAGGGCGCCAACGAGGTCATGCACTCCTTCATCTGGGCCTACGGCGGCAAGCAGCTGGGCGAATGGATGAAGAGCATCAAGGATCGCCCGTTGTCGAACCTCGGCGGCGCCGTGCAGATCGGCTCGGAGCTCTTCCTTGGCTTCCGGCGCGGCATGCCAACTTTTGCGTGCCAGAACCCGCGCATCGCGCGCCACCTCGATGAGTGCATGATGCGCATCCGCGAGTTCAGCCACCAGGTCAAGATGATGTTCAAGGAGCACGAGGAAGGCATCGTCACGGCACAGACCATCCAGTCGCGCCTGGCGCTCGGCGCCCTGTGGATCCACGCCAGCCTGTGCACGCTGTCGAAGTTCGAGCGCAACATGCGCCGGGGCCTCGAGGGCCGCGAGCTCGAGCATGAGGCCGCGATCGTCGACCACTTCATTGCCTTCGCCGGTGAGCAGTTCGACGCCGAGCTCCGTGCGCTTCGGCAGAACTGCGATACATCGATGAAGCGTGCAGCGGATGCCGTGCTGGCCTGGGCCGACAGCCTGCCCAACGCCGACTACGTGCTTCCCGAGCGCACGCCCATCATGGCGGTGCGCGGTACCGGCAAGAAGCCCGACCAGTCGAACATCCCGCAGTTCGGTACCGGCAGCGTGTTCGCCGGCACCAAGGTCAGCACCGGTGCGGGCGCCTGATCGGTTTCATCGCCTGAGGAACGCCTACTAGGATCCCCGCCTTCCCCCACCACTCCACGGAGACACCATGGACCTGCTGACGACGATGCACACGATGGGCCACGAGCGCGTGGCGTTCCACCAGGATCCCGCAAGCGGCCT
>SYIB01000148.1 GCA_005798965.1 Planctomycetia bacterium | reverse complement strand
CGCTCCACGTCTCGCCAGCTCACGATGATGCGCTTGTCCACCCGCCCGCGGAGCAACTCGCCGGCCAGGATCTCGTCGCGTCGACGCGACATGAACTCATCGAGCCCGATCCCGAGTTCCTCCATGAGCGCGTTGGTAGCGCTGGCGTTGCTGCCGCCGAGCTCCGCCACGGTCTTCTCGCGCATGTCCTTGAGGAAGGCGAAGAGCCCCTGCTGCATCTCAGGCGTCAGGCCAGCCTCAGCCTCGGCAATGACGAGTTCGTTGTTGATCAGCTGATCGAAGCGCTCGGCCACGATCCGACCGATTTCCTTGGCGGCCGACTCGCGCGGCATCTCGGCCACGGTGCGCAGCAAACGGTCCTCGAGCGGAGCCAGGAACTCGCTGGCGAAGATCGGCCGGCCGTTCACCTGGCCCACCAGGCCATCGACCACCCAGCGCTGCCCCACCACCACGCTTTCGGCGCGGGCCCCACCGATCGATGCCTTCACGATGTTGCCGGCGTCATCCTTCACGGCAACGGCCTCGATCACCTCGCTGTTGGCCCGCGTGCCCTGTGCGTCGCGAGCCGCCAGCGTGCGCGACTCGATCTGCATCGCGTTGGGCAAGTCATCCACGCCCGCATCGCGCGGGGCCAATCCCGACGCCGGTCCGAAGTCGGCAGGAGACAGCGCCACACGCGCCGCCTGGTCCTTGGCGCACGCTGCAGCGAGGCAGGCGATCAACAGCCCTGTCGTTCGCTTCACGCCCGGAATGCTAGCGATGGCGCGTGCGCTCGTCTTCCGGCCTGCGTACACCGAGCCCCCTATACTCCTTCACTCCCCGAAAGGACCTCCATGCCGGACGACGCACCCAAGCTCCACATCGATGCCGACTGGAAGGAACAGGCCCAGGCGGAGAAGGAAAAGCTCAGCCAGAAGATCGACGACACCCCGCGCCAGCCGGGTCCGGATGACTTGCCGCCCGCGGACATGCGCGCGCTGGTCGGTTCGCTCGCCTCGCAGGCCCTGATGGGCCTCGGCGCCTACGCCGATCCGCAGACGGGCCGCGCCATGATCGACCTCATGGGCAGCCGCTTCGCGATCGACCTGCTCGGCGTGCTCGAGGAGAAGACCAAGGGCAACCTCACGGCCGAGGAGGCTTCGGAACTCAAGGAGGTCCTGTCGGAGCTGCGCCAGCGCTTCGTGCAGATTGCCACCATGATCCAGCAGCAGATGGCCAAGGATCCTGCCAGCGTGCAGGTCATGGGCCGCCCGGGGTCAGCTCCGGGCGCAACCGATGCCCCTGCCGCCGGACCTCGTTTGGTCATGCCCGACTGATCGATCTCGCGAATGACCCACCCCGGAGCCACCGTGAGCACCAACGCCGCACCAGCCAAGACCGCCAAGACCATCCCCTTCATCGAGCGCCATTACTTCCTGCTGCGCCGGCTCCATAGCCTCAGCGGCGTCGCGCCCATCGGTCTCTTCCTCTTCCCGCACCTGACGACCAACTCGAGCATCGTCTGGGGCTCCACGCTCAACCAAGGCAAGTTCGGGGACGTGGTCGCGCAGTACGGCAGCGATGCCGCGGGCGTCGCCACGTTCCAGCACGAAGTCGACTTCATCCACAACCTGCCCGCGCTGGTCTTCATCGAGATCTTCGTGCTCTGGCTGCCGATCGCCTTCCACGCGATCCTCGGCGTCTACTTCGCCCGCACCGGCAAGAGCAACGTGAACCGCTATGCCTACCAAGGCAATTACCGCTACTGGCTGCAGCGCATGACCGGCTACGTCGGCGTGGCGTTCATCTTCGCCCACGTCAGCAGCCTGCGCTGGGGCTGGACCTACGGCGGGCTGCTCCCGACCTTCGATGCCGCGCACGCCGCGAGCTCAACCGCGGTGCACATGCAGGATGGCCCGCTGGGTGCGAGCATCGCGGCGCTTTACCTCTTCAGCGTGCTCTGCCTGGTCTTCCACTTCGCCAACGGCCTGTGGACCGCCGCCATCACCTGGGGACTCACCGTCTCGACCGGCGCGCAGCGCCGCTGGGGCCAGGTCTGCGCCGCCATCGGCGTCGCGCTCGCCATTGCTGGGACGTCGGCCGTGGTCGGCTTCGTCACCCTCGACCCCGAGGAGGCCCGTCAGGTCGAGGACCAGCTCGCCGGGCAGGCCACCGAATCCTCGGCCTCGCATTGACTTCCGTCCGCGCACTGCCTTGAATCAACCGGAGTACGAACCATGGCAACCAAGCAGTCCCGCGTGATCGTCGTCGGTGGTGGCCTTGCCGGCCTTGGCGCCGCCGTGAAGGCCGCCGAGCTCGGCGTCCAGGTCGACCTCTTCAGCATCGTCCCCGTCAAGCGCTCGCACAGCGTGTGCGCCCAGGGCGGCATCAACGCCTGCAACGAGATCGCCCGCCAACAGGGCTATTCGGAGTACGAGCACTTCGACGAGTCGATCTACGGCGGCGACTTCCTCGCGAACCAGCCACCCGTGTACGAGATGGCGCACTGGGCGCCGCGGATCATCGACCTGCTCGACCGCATGGGCGTGCCCTTCAACCGCACCAAGGAAGGCCAGCGCGACCTGCGGCTCTTCGGCGGTTCGCTCTACAAGCGCACGCACTTCGCCGGCGCGACCACCGGTCAGCAGCTCATCTACGCGTTCGACGAGCAGGTCCGCCGCTTCGAGACTGAGGGCAAGGTCACCAAGTACGAGCACTGGGAGTTCCTTCGTCCGCTCATCGCGGCCGATGGCACGTGCTGCGGCATCGTGGCGCAAGACCTGCGCACCATGCAGGTCCGGGCCTTCCGCGCCAGCGCGGTCGTCATGGCCACCGGCGGCTGCGGCCTCGTGTTCGGCAAGAGCACCAACAGCGTCATGTGCACCGGCGGTGCTGCGAGCCGCTGCTACCAGCTCGGTGCCTGGTACGGCAACGGCGAGTTCATTCAGGTGCACCCCACCGCCATCCCCGGCCACGACAAGCTCCGCCTGATGAGCGAGAGTGCGCGTGGCGAAGGCGGGCGCGTCTGGGTCCCGCGCCGCAAGGGCGACCATCGCGATCCGCGCCAGATTCCCGACGCCGAGCGCTGGTACTTCCTCGAGGAGAAGTACCCCAAGTACGGCAACATCGTGCCGCGTGACATCGCCACGCGCGAGATCTTCGACGTCTGCGTGAACCAAGGCATGGGGGTCGGTGGCCAGAACCAGGTCTACCTCGATCTCACCCACCTCGGCCGGGAGTACATGGACCGCAAGCTCGGCGGCATCGTCGAGATCTACCGCAAGTTCGTGGGTGAAGAACCGTCCGAAGTGCCCATGCGCATCTTCCCCGGCATGCACTACAGCATGGGCGGGCTCTGGACCACCTACACCGCCAAGCCCGATCACCAGGGCATGGTCTACGGTGCGCCCAACAACATGATGACCAACATCCCGGGGCTCTACGCCTTCGGCGAGGTCAACTACCAGTTCCATGGCGCCAATCGCCTCGGCGCGAACGCGCTGCTCAGCTGCATCTTCGATGGCCTCTTCTCGGGCGCGAGCGTGGCCGCTTGGGCGAAGGACCACGCCGTGGACGGCGTACCGCAGCAGATCTTCGACGATGGCGTCGCGGCCGAGCAGGCGCGCATGCAGTCGCTTGCCACGGGCACCGGCGGCGAGAACCCCTACCAGATCGGCAAGGAACTCGGCGACGAGATGACCGCCGCCGCCACCGTCGTGAAGAGCGAGGCCCGTCTGCTGCAGGCGCGCGCCAAGCTCGCTGACCTGCGTGACCGCTCGCGACGCATGAGCCTGTCGGACACCGGCATGTGGACCAACCAGAACCTGTCCTACGCCCGTGCGGTGGCGGACATGGTCATCCTGGCGCAGGCCATCATCGAGGGCTCGATCGAGCGCAAGGAAAGTCGCGGCAGCCACTATCGCACCGACTATCCAACCCGCAACGACGAGCGATTCCTCAAGTCGACCGTTGCTGCGTACGACCCGACCTCAGGCGGCTGCGGCATCAGCTTCGAGGATGTCGACACCGCGCTCGTGCAGCCACGCGCCCGCACCTACGGCAAGGTCGAGGCTCCTGCGGGCGCTCCGGCCCCGAAGGTGGCGGTCCCGGCAAGTCCCGACGCGATCTGACGAGGCAGGCGACCCGGTCGCGTGCGCCTGTGGTGAGCGCCCGGCCCGTCAGGCCCTCAGGCGATGAAGAGCCGTTCGAGCCACTGCTTGGCCGGTGGCCAGTAGAGGCTCGCCCACGTCCCGGCCACGAAGCACGCCATGCCCGCGAGCGCCGTGCGGTCCGTGCGCAACACCTCCAGCGGGCTGTCGCTCAGGCCCCGGCGCGCACGCCGATAGAAGCGGTACACGACCAGCAGCACGAACGGTGTGAGCAGCGCCAAGCCCGCCGCTCCTGCGCCATAGAGGCTCTTCGCGTGATCGCTCAGCGCGTACAGCAGGTACATGAGCACGGCCATGCACGCCGAGATCGACAGCAGGAACTGCAGCTCTTGCTCGTCGCCGTAGCCGGCGCGCTGCCGCCATCCGCCCCCTTCACGCTGCGCAGCGACCAGATCGCAGGTTCGCTTCACGAAGCCGAGGAACAACGTGAGGAAGAAGACGCAGAGCACAAGCCACACGGAGATGCGCACGTCGATCGCCACCGCGCCCAGGACCGCGCGCAGGGTGAACCCGAGGGCGATCGTCGCCACATCGAGGTAGGCGCGACGCTTGAGCGTGAGGTTGTAGCCGGCCTGCAGCGCTGCGTAGGTCACGACCAGCCAGCCAGCTCCGTTGCCGACGGCAAAGCCCATGGCCAACCCGGCGAGCATGCACCCCATGCCCACCAGCATCGCCGTCGCCGCCGAGACCGCGCCGCTGGCCACGGGTCGACGACGCTTGGTCGGGTGCAGACGGTCCTCCGCGGCATCCCACGCATCGTTGAGGGCGTACCAGCCGCTGGCCACCAGGCCGACCGCCGCGAATGCCATGAGCACCGCCCTGAGCTTGGCATCGAGCACCGCGCGCTCGACATCGCGGCCCTCACCTGCCAGCCAGAAGACGATGGGGATCAGGACGAAGACGCCCTTGGTCCAGTCGCCGGGGCGGAGCAGCCTGAGCAGTGCGGGCATGGCCATGTCCCACCTATCGGCCGAACCCCGGTTCGGGTTTGCGCAAATGCCGGACTCGGGCCGCCCGGGGCATCCGGTGCGCCACCGTGACCGATCTGCGAGCCTAGAATCAGGTAGCCATGATCGCCTCGCCCAACACCACCTCGGCCAACCCCGTCCGCACGATCACCGTCATGATCAAGCGCCAGAACGGCCCGGCCGAGCAACCGCGCTGGGAGTCGTTCCAGGTCGAGACCCAGGACACCGCGAACCTCATCAGCGTGTTCCAGTCGATCGCCGCCCGTCCGGTGACCACCGATGGCTCGGCGACCACCCCGGTCGTCTACGACAGCGGCTGCCTCGAGGAAGTCTGCGGCTCGTGCGCCATGGTCATCAACGGCCGCGTGCGCCCCGCATGCAGCGCCCTGATCGGCCAGATCGTGGGCGAAGACAACACCATCACCATCGAACCCATGGGCAAGTTCCCTGTGGTGCGCGACCTCTCGGTCGATCGCGAGCGCATGTTCGCGGCACTGCGCCGCGTGAAGGCCTGGGTCCCGATCGACGGTACCTACAACCTCGGCGCTGGCCCAAAGGAAACTCCTGATCGCCAGGAGTCGCGCTACGTCATGAGCACCTGCATGTCCTGCGGCTGCTGCCTCGAGGCGTGCCCGCAGTACCAGAAGGAAGCGGACCCGAAGGCCTGGGACACCTCGTTCGTCGGCGCTGCCGCGATCAACCAGGCGCGTCTGTTCAACATGCATGCGACCGGTGCCACCGAGAAGGAAGCACGGCTCGAGGTGCTCACCGGCGAAGGCGGCGTGAACGATTGCGGCAACGCCCAGAATTGCGTGAAGGTCTGCCCGAAGGAGATCCCGCTGACCGAGTCGATCGCCGCCATTGGCCGCGATGTCACGGTGCATGCGGTGAAGAAGTTCTTCACGGGCCGCTGAGCGACTCGCCCGAGACGCCCCCACCGAACTGAGTTCGACTTCCGTCGCCGCTGGGCGGGGTCACTGCTGCGCCGTCGAAGCCCGTGTGCACCGGCCCACACCGCCTTGCTAGAGCAACTCGCGCAGCACGCTGTCGCTCGTGAGAACGCCGCGCTCCGAGAAGCACAGCCGATCGCCCGACCACTCCATGTCCCCACGCGCGACGGCCGAATCGATGGCGGCCTTGCGCTGCGCGGCACGCACCCCGCGACCCAGCAGTGACCGCACGCGTTCCTCGCGCATGCCGTCCAGGAGCCGCAGCCCCATCAGGAACGCCTCGCCGATCCGGCCATCCTCGTCGAGTGCCTCGACGCTGCGCACCGGTGGCCACGGGCCGTCCTCGAGCCACTCCTGGAGCACCGCCACGTTCTTCCAGCGCAGCCCCGCCGCGTGGCCACTGGCGCTTGGCCCGAGCGCGATCCACTCGCCGTCCTCCCAGTACAGCAGGTTGTGCCGGCACTCCTGCCCGGGCTTTGCCCAGTTGCTGATCTCATAGTGGTGGTAGCCGGCGGCTGCGAGCGTGGCGACCGTGTGCTCGTACATGCTCGCTTCAAGGTCCTCATCCAAGCGCTCGACACCTCCGGCTTCGAGCCGTGCGCGCAACGGCGTGCCAGGCTCGTACACCAGTCCATAGCAAGACAGATGATCGGGGGCGAGCGCCAGCGCCTGCGTGAGATCATCCTGCCACTGCTCCAGCGTCGACGTCGGCACCGCAAAGATGAGGTCGATGTTCAGTCGCGCAAGCCCCGCTGCGCGGAGCAGTCCCATCGCGCGCGCGACCGACGCTGGCTCGTGGTGGCGCTCGAGCTGCCGGAGCAGTCCGGGCTGGAAACTCTGCGCCCCCATGCTCACACGCGTGACGCCGCAGGATGCGAGCACGTCGGCCTTCGACGCCGTCACCGTCTCAGGATTCGCCTCCACCGTCCACTCG
>SYIB01000147.1 GCA_005798965.1 Planctomycetia bacterium | reverse complement strand
GAGAGCATCAACCACGCGAAGGCCGCAGGAGTGCCGATCGTCGTTGCACTCAACAAGGTCGACAAGCCCGAAGCGAGCGAGAAGACCTTCCAGCGCATCTATGGCCAGCTCGCCGAGCACGGCCTGAACACGGTGCCCTGGGGCGGCGACGTCGAAGTCGTGCAGACCAGCGCCCTCAAGGACATCGGCATCGGGGACCTGCTCGACATGCTGGCGCTCGTCGCCGACATGAAGGGCATCGAGGCCGACTGGGCCGGCAACGCGCAGGGCGCGGTGCTCGAGGCGCAGATGGAAGAGGGTCGCGGCCCCGTGGCGCGCATCCTCGTTCAGGAAGGCGTGCTGAAGAAGGGTGACTCGATCGTGATCGGCCGCGCATCGGGCCGCATCCGCGACATCGTCAGCGACCGTGGCCAGCGGATCACCGAAGCGGTGCCCGGAACGCCGTGTGCCGTGAGCGGTCTCGACGAACTGCCCGATGCGGGCGACAAGTTCTTCGTGGTGGATTCGCTCAAGGAAGCCGAGCAGGCCGCGAACGAGCGTCGTCAGGCCGAGCGCCTGCGGGAGCTCGCCGCGCCCAAGGTCACCCTCGACAACATCCTCGAGCACATCGGCAAGGACAAGACCAAGGAGCTTTCGCTCGTGGTCAAGGCCGATGTGCAGGGCAGCGTCGAAACCCTCAAGGCCATGCTGCCCAAGATCAGCGTGGGCGACCTCAAGGTCGTGGTCAAGCACTGCGCCGTGGGCGGCATCAACGAGAGCGACATGCTGCTCGCCGAGACGACCGGCGCCATCGTGATCGGCTTCAACGTCACCACCAACGCCAAGGCTCGTGCCCTCGCCGAATCCAGGAAGATCGACGTGCGCCTCTACGACGTCATCTATCACATCAGCGAGGACATCGAGAAGGCCCTCAAGGGCATGCTGGAGCCGACGGTGCGCATCGACGTGCTCGGTCACGCCGAGGTGCGCCAGGTGTTCCGCATCTCCAAGGTCGGCGCGATCGCAGGCTGCTACGTCACCGACGGCACGGTCGAACGCAACGCGCAGATCCGCGTCACGCGCGGCGGCATCGTCATCGAGAAGGATCGCCGGCTCGAGCAGCTCAAGCGGTTCAAGGACGACGCCAAGGAAGTGCGTTCCGGCAACGAGTGCGGCATGAAGATCGTCGGCTACGACGACATCCAGGCCGGTGACGTGCTCGAGTGCTACAAGTCAGTCGTCGTGCGCGAAGGCAGCGATGACTGAGCGCCGCCGACCCGCCACATCGCTTCCCGGCATCGCCGGCAAGGACGAGACGCCGATCCGCCTCTTGCAATGGGCGAGCGTGATCCGTCGCGCGCTCCAGCAGCGTCTCTCCGAGGGGCTTGCCGATCCGCGCTTCCAGGGCCTGGTGTCGATCGTCTCGGTCGAGGTCTCGCCAGACGAGCAGCGCGCACTGGTGCGCGTGAGCGTGTCGCCGGCCGATCGTGGCCCGCTCGCGGTCAGTGCCCTGCGCAGCGCAGCCGCGCACTTGCGCCATGTCGTTCGTGACGAGAGCGCGCTGCGCCATGTGCCGCGGCTCGACTTCATCATCGACCAGAGCGGGCACCGGCAGATGACCGTCGAGCAGGCGATCGCCGAGGGATTGCGGCGCGAAGGCATCGAGCCCGGCCCCGATCTCGGGGGCGACCTGCCCGATCCTGCCGATGAAGCGAATGACGATGGATCCGGTGACGGATCCGATGGACCCGCCGACCACACGTGACCACCACCATGACTGCCAAGAAGACCCAGTTCCACCCGACCAAGTTCAGCGCGCTCGTGAAGCGCCATGCGCAGCCGGAGCACACGGCCGATCCCAACGCGGTCGACCCGGTGGCGCTCCTGATCTCGAGCTTCCTCATGTATGACGCGCCGAGCCACATGGCCGAGGCTGCCATGCAGAAGATCCGCTCGGCGACCGTCGACTTCAACGAGTTCCGAGTGAGCCTCGTCGAGGAGATGGTGCAGATGATCGGGGTGCGCTACCCGCGCGCCGAGGAGCGCTGCAAGGCACTGCGCCGCGTGCTCTACGACATCTTCCGTCACCACCACAAGGTGAGCCTGTCGCACCTCGAGGGCCACCCCAAGCAGCACATCCGTGCGTACCTCGACAACCTCGATGGCATGATTGCCTATGTCTCCAACCGAGTCTGCCTGCTGCGCTACGGCGTCCATGCGATCCCGGTCGACCAGACGACGCATGAATTGCTCGTGGAGGATGGCGCCCTGAGCCCCACGGTCTCGCTCTCGGATGCAGCAGGCGTGCTTGAGCGCAACATCCGCGCGGGTCACGGCCTCGAGTCGTTCTTCGCGCTCCAAGCCGCCGCCGACAAGCGTCACGCGGCCGGAACCAAGGCCGCGCCAAAGGCTGCCAAGGCTGAACGGTCGAGCAAGCCGGAGAAGGCCGCGAAGTCATCGAAGCCCGCTGCCAAGCCGTCGAAGCCCGCCTCGGGTGCGACCCGTACCAAGGTCGCCGCACGCACCAAGGGTCGATGAGTCCCATCCGCCACCTGCCGCGGTCGGGCAGGTGAACGAACGCCGGAAACCGAGGGTTCCACCGCACGGAGCACGAGCGCCATGGCTGGTCACAGCGCCTGGAAGAACATCAAGCATCGCAAGGCCGCCGTCGATGCCAAGCGCGGCAAGATCTGGTCCAAGGCGAGTCGTGCGATCATCATGGCTGCCAAGTCAGGCGGCGGCGATCCGCGCTTCAACGCCGGCCTTCGACTGGCCATCGATGAGGCCAAGGCCGTGAACATGCCCCGCGACACGATCGAAAAGGCCGTGAAGAAGGGCACTGGCGAGCTCGACTCGGAGTCGTACGAGGCCGTGCGCTATGAGGGCTACGCGATTGGCGGCGTGGCGGTGATCGCCGAGTGCCTGGTCTGCAACGTGAATCGGACCGCGGCTGACATCCGGACGATCTTCGACAAGAACGGCGGCAACCTCGGCGTTCCCGGCAGCGTGAGCTACTCGTTCGCGCAGCAGGGCTCGATCATCGTCGACGGCGAGAAGGCCAGCGAGGAGCGGCTCATGGAGGTCGCGTTGGAGGCTGGCGCGCAGGACATCCGTGATCTCGGTGGTGCATGGCAGGTGCTCAGTGCGCCTGCGGACCTCTCCAAGGTCAAGGAAGCGCTTGAGGGCGCCCCCATCGAGCTTGAGTCGGCCGAGATCGCGTGGATCCCCGGCATGATGGTGCAGGTCGATCCCGCGTCGGGTGCGGCCGTGCAGAAGTTGATCGATGCGCTCGAGGAGCACGATGACGTGCAGAAAGTCTTCACCAATGCCGAGTTCGCCGAGTGATGCGATGCGCCTGATCGCACGGGTCGTGGCTGCGGTCGCTCTGATCCTGCCAGCGACCGGTTGTGCGCTGGGGACCGTGTCCCGACCTTACCCGGGTGCCAACGTCGATCGTCTGTGGGAGTGCACCGTGACCGTGGCCGAGGATCCTGCCGTCGAGCAGTGGCACACCGTCGAGAACAACGCGTGGATCAGCCGCGGTGACCGCCGCGTCGAGCTCATGAGGGTGATCGAGCGCGTGCTTGAGCAGGAGGGCGCGAAGCCCGAGTACCAACGCCAGACCTGGTCGATGACGCTGCGCGTGCTCGCGGCCATGCCGGATGGCGATCCCGAGACCGGCGAAGTGCGCCGCGATCCACAGGTGCGCATCGAGTCGCGCAGCAGTCGCCCCCCCGCGCAGTTCTGGATCTTCGCCGATGCGATGCTCGATGCCATCGATGCACGCCTGAACGATCCGGTGCAGCGGCCGGGCGTCGATGCGCCGGGCAAGCGGCCCGAGCGAGCTGGCCAAGTTGCGCCCGGCGAGTCGCTGCAGGCACCCTGAGCTGCGCTGCGCACGCTGCAGCCCGGTGCGTGCCATGGCAGTGACGCGGTCCTTCTAGAACCCGGCTTCGAGCCCCGCCTGCTTCAGCGCCCGCTTGGCCACATGGCTGATCACGCTGAAGGCGGCCACCAGCGCCACGATTCCGATGCCGAACCACAGCCAGCCCTGGTCGCGGATCAGCGCCTGGATGTCGCTGGCACCCGTGGCTGCACCTGCGGCGGCAATGCCGGCTGCCGCGATGGTGCGCGGTGCCATGCCGATCGCCGTGCCGGCCATGAAAGGCAGCAGGCGAACGCCCGTGCTCGCCATGGCGAGGTTCGCGATCGCGAAGGGTGAGTTGGGCGGCAGGCGCAGCAGCGCGACCAGCCACATCAGCCGCACCTGGTGCGCTCCCACGAGTGCCGCACGGATCGCGCGGGCCTTGGGCTTGGCATCGAGCCATGACTCGATGCCGCGGCCGCTCACCAGGCGTGAGAAGGACCAGCCCAGCAACGCCCCACCGATGCAGCCGGCGATTGCGGCGGGCGCACCGAGCGCCAGCCCGAACACCCAGCCGCCGAGGATCGCTTGCGCGTAGGTCGGGAGGATGCCGAGCCCGCTCGAGATCGCGAACAGCAGGATGTAGGCGGGGATCCCGCGCGATGGATCCTCTTTGAGCCACTCGCCGACGGCACCGATGTTGGCCAGCAGCTTGAAGCCAATGAGCGGCGGCACCGTCACCCAAGCGATGGCCAGGGCGAACGCCGCATTGCGGCGCGTGGTCGATTCGGCAGGCCTTGGGTCGAGTGCAGGCGTGGGATCGTTCATGGCAGTCATGAGTTCATCGGCCGATGAACATGCGCGACGCCAACACGATGAGCACGATGACGAATCCCGCTGCGAGCCGACGGACCGGCAACCGGTGCACGAGTGTCGCACCGAGGTATCCGCCTGCCACGGCACCGGGTAGGAGGCAGGCCGCTATCAGGGCTTCGTCCGCGAGTCCCGAGGGGCCGTCGGTGCGCAGCATCGGCACGACGCGCGTGAGGGTCGCAAAGACGCTCGTGAGCAGGACCAGGGTGGAGCTGGTCGCCACCGTCGGGCGCATCGGGAGCCTGCCGAGCATGCGCAACCACGGCACCGCCAGGACGCCGCCACCGATCCCCAAGAGCGCCGACAACACGCCCATGAGCATGCCGAGGGCGAGTGCCAACGCAGGGATGGGTGCGGCCGGACGTGCCGGAGCGCCCGCATCGGGTTCCTTGCCGCGCCAAAGCATCCATGACTCGCGCAGGGCGGTCGCTGCGAGGAAGCAACCGAACAGGAGTTCGAGGATGCGTGCGTCCAGCCAGCCTGCGAGCATCGATCCGATCCATGATCCAGCAAGCGCCGCGGGGAGCGCCCAGCGGACCCAGCGCCACTGCACGGTGCCGGTGCGCAGGTGCTTGACCACGCTGCTTCCGGCCACGCACACGCCGACCGGCAATGCCGCCACCTGGAACGTCTTGATGGACGCACTGGAGAGGATCGTGAGGCCCGGGATGATCACGAGCCCGCCACCGATGCCGAAGAGGCCGCCGCTGAGACCTCCTGCGAGTCCGAGCAGTGCGATCTTTGCCGCGAGCGCCGGCTGATCGACGATGCTCGTCAGGATGGGCAGCGTGGTAGCAGTGGGATCCACTGCGCGACTGTAGTCGCGCGGGGACGGACGAGGTTGTTCGCCGGAATCTCCACCGAACTTCCGGCGGCTTTCGAAGGAGTGGTCGGCGACAGCGTCATGATGGCGCCATGCCGTCTGGGTGCCTGTCATTCGTCTTGCGCGGCCTCGACGCCCTTGCCGTCGAGGTCGAGGTCACCGTCGCCTCGCGCGGCTTGCCGCACACCACGATCGTGGGCCTGCCCGATGCGGCCGTTCGCGAAAGCATCCAGCGCGTCCGCAGTGCACTGGCCGCGATCGGTCACGACATGCCCCGCAGCCCGCTCACGATCAATCTGGCGCCGGCGCACCTGCGCAAGGAGGGGCCCGTCTTCGACCTGCCCATGGCGCTGGGCTTGCTCGCCGCCGATGGTGCCTTTTCCAAGGCCGCGTCCGGTGCCCCCGCGCTCCAGGAGTGGATGGTGGCGGGTGAACTCTCGCTCGACGGCCGGCTTCGTTCGTTCAGTGGTGCCGTGAGCATGGCCATGGCCGCGCGCTCCATGGGCCTTCGGGGCGTGATCGTTCCCGCCGAGAACGCCGCGCAGGCCGCGGTCGTGCGTGGCATCACGGTGCTCGGTGCCACGCATCTCAAGCAGGTGGTTGAGCACGTGCGCACGGGCCGGGCCATCGAGCCCTTCGAGCCCGGCGTGGTGGGCGCGCCGGCCCCGCCCACGGCGCCGGACTTCGGCGCGATCCTTGGGCAGGAACTCGCCAAGCGTGCCATGGCCATCGCCGCCGCGGGTGGGCACAATGTCCTCCTCATCGGGCCCGCAGGGTGCGGCAAGACCATGATGGCCCGTGCGCTTCCGGGCATCCTGCCGCCGCTCGATCACGACCAGGCGCTCGAGGTCACCCGCATCCAGAGCGCGGCGGGCCTCTTGCCGGGTGGCTTGTCACTCGCCATCGAGCGGCCGGTGCGGTCGCCACACCACACAGCCAGCTGCGCCGCGATCGTCGGTGGCGGTCGGGGCCCACGCCCCGGCGAGGTCACGCTGGCGCATCACGGCATCCTCTTCCTCGACGAACTCCCCGAGTTCATGCGGCCCGCACTGGAGGCGTTGCGCGAGCCGCTTGAGGATGGCCATGTCACCATCGCGCGAAGTGCAGGAACGGTCCGCTTCCCGGCACGGTGCATGCTCGTGGCGGCCATGAATCCGACAGCGCGCGGCAATCGGGGTCTGGGCCGCGGCGGTGGTGTCGCCGATGCCGATGCGTATCTCTCGCGGGTCAGCGGTCCGCTGCTTGATCGAATCGACATGCACGTGCAGGTGCGTCCGGTCGATGTGTCGCTCTTCGCCACGCGTCGGTCCGGTGCCGATTCAGCGAGCCTGCGGGCGTTGGTCAATCGCGCCCGTGCATGCCAGTCCGCCAGGCAGGGCAGCGTGCTCAACGCTGCGCTCGCGTCATCGAGCCTCGATCGTTGCGGTGGGATCACGGCACCAGCCGCGGCGGTCCTGTCCGAGTCCATGACTGGGCTGGGGCTCTCGGCCCGCGCGTATGACAAGGTCCGTCGCGTGGCACGCACGATCGCTGATCTTGAGGGGAGCGACCGCGTCGAGCCCGAACATGTGCTCGAGGCCGTGCAGTACCGCCAACTCGATCGCAGCAGCGGCGCGCTGGTGGACTATGCCGGGTCGGGCTAGCTGGCCAGCTCCCGCAATCATCCGCCACGGCTCACTCAAGCCTGGGCGTGAAATCGCGGCCCATCGTGTTCTCTTGGGTGCTCACTCAAGCCCAGGCGCGAAGCCGCGGCGCATCGTGTTCTCTTGGGCGCTCACTCAAGCCCGGGCGCGAAGCCGCGGCGCATCGTGTTCTCGCACACGCACCTCGGTTCCACGAAATGCAGCAGGTAGTCGCGGCCGCCGGCCTTGCTGCCGAGCCCGCTCATGCCGAACCCGCCGAAGGG
>SYIB01000146.1 GCA_005798965.1 Planctomycetia bacterium | reverse complement strand
CGATCCATGGTGCGAAGATCGCCCCGAGCGCTCCGAGGGCGAAGGCGTTGCCGATGTCGGCACCGGAGAACTTCAGATGATTGGACAGGTACGGCCAGAGCAACGGCAGCCATGCTCCCCAGATGGCGTACTGCAGGAACATCATGATCGAGAGGCGTCCGTTGGCCGAACCGTGTGCTGGGGTGGTCATATTGGGTCTCCTGAAGGCGCGAAGATAGCGGTTAAGGAACCGGGGCGCGGGGCTACACTCTGCGGCCCATGACTCCCCGCAAGATCACCCGTCAGGTCATCGTCGGCGACGACCGCGTCGGCCGCGTGCGCATCGGTGGTGGCGCACCCGTCGTCGTGCAGACCATGAACGCCGGCTACACGCACGACATCGATGCCTGCGTCGCCGAGATCAACCGTTACGCCAAGGCTGGAGCCGACATCGTCCGCGTGGCCGTTCCTGAGCGCAAGGACACCGAGGCTCTCCGGGAAGTCATGCGGCAGGTCAATGTCCCGGTGGTCGCCGACGTGCACTTCCATTACCAGCGCGCGCTCGAAGCCGTCGAGGCCGGGGTCCACAAGATCCGCCTCAATCCGGGCAACATCAGCGATCGTGACCAGGTGAACCAGGTCATCGACGCCTGCAAGGAGCGCGGCATCCCGATCCGCATCGGCGTCAACGAGGGCTCGATCATCGAGCGTCGGGACAAGGCCCGTCGCGCCGAGGAGCTCGGCAAGTTCTTCGCTGGCCACAAGTCAGGCCATCTGCTGGCGCTCATGATCGCCAAGCTCGAGGAGTACCTCGACATCTTCGCCGAACGTGACTTCCATGATGTCTGCATCAGCGCCAAGAGCATGGATGCAGCGCTCGTGATCGACATCTACACTGAGATCTCCAAGCGCTTCGACTATCCCCTGCACCTGGGCGTGACCCATGCCGGCACGCGCGATTCGGGCTGCATCCGCTCGATCTCGGCGCTCAGCACGCTGCTGGCCAACGGCATCGGCGACACCGTGCGCATCTCCTACGCCAGCGATCACATCGACGAGGTGAAGGACGCCATCGAAATGCTCTGCTGCCTCGGGATGCGAGTGCGCAAGGGCGTCGAGCTCATCGCCTGCCCGACCTGCGGACGCATTCAGGTTGACCTGTTCACGCTGGTCAAGGAGGTCGAGAAGGTGCTGATGCCCGAGCTCGAGCTGCCCATGAAGGTCGCCGTGATGAGCTGCATCGTGAACGGCCCCGGTGAAGCCGAGGGTGCCGACGTGGCGGTCTTCGCCGGTGATCGCCGCGGCATCATCTACGTGCAGGGCCAGAAGGTCGCGAACGTGACCGAGGAGGAGATTCTTCCGCGCCTCTTGCAGGAGTGCAAGGCTTTTGAGGCCAAGGTCAAGGCGGGCGAGGCACGCCTGGGCGAGAAGCTGGTCGAAATCAAGCCACCCGATCCGATCGGGGAACTCGGGAGCGGCGCCGCCAAGATCGCAGCCGGACAGGTCGCGCAGGTGTCCGTCGGGCAGACGGGCTGACCATCCCGCCCTGAGCGATCGATGGTTCCAGAGGGCGCCCCGCCGCTGTCGCAGCATGCGGGTGCCAGCAGACTGATGGCTGGGCATGTCCGCGACTTCCATGGTCGCGAGCGCACGAGTTTGAAGTAGGCTTCGAGCATGAACCGCCGCACGATCGGTCGCGCCTTCACCTTGGTTGAGATCCTTGTCGTCATTTCGATCATCGGGGTCCTGATCAGCCTGCTCACGGTCGGCATCCAGAAGGCGATCGAGACCGGCAAGGCCTCGAAGGACCAGTCGCGCGCCCGCCAGCTCATCATGGCTTGGCAGCAGTACGGCAACAACAACGGCGACCAGTGCCTGCCGGGCTACTTGAGCCCTGCGGTGCAGACCGCGTGGAAGGTCAAGTACCAGAACCAGAACGGCAACCAACTCGCGCCTCAATTGGCCCAGACGTACGGCTGGCGGCTGGCTGCTTTCCTCGGCTACGAGTACGACCCCTTCCTCGGCTACCGCGCCACCGCCGAGACCAACCTCGATGAGTCGCTCTACTACTCCGACATGGAGTACGAGCCAACGCTGCCGGCGGCCTTCGCCGGCATCACGGGGCTCAATGGCGCGGGGCTCGCCCTTCAGCCGGGCTTTGGCTACAACGCGTACTACCTCGGTGGTTGGTGGAACGTGGATCCGAGCATTGGCATCCCGGCCTACCGCTTCCGTGATTCGATCTACCTGGACAACGGCGCAAGTGTGAGGGGCAAGATCGTCGCGCGATCGATCGGCCAGATCGCTCGCAGCAGCGAGATGATCGTCTTCTCCAGTTCCGCGCTTCGACCGGCGGGCCTCTACATCGAGGACAGCGACACCTATCCCGGCGCGGCATGGTCCGTGCCGCCGCGCCTCGGGTCTACCGAAGTCTGGCGCATGGGCGGAGGCAACCTGCAAGGCGTCGATCTTTCGCTCTTCGGCGAGCACGATGCGCTCTTGGCCATGCTCGCACCGTCACCGATACCCGCTCCCGCACCAATGCAGGCCGGCGGACTCGAGATTCTCGTCCAGGAAGCGGCGCCACTGCTTCGCTATGGCAACAACGCCACGATCTCCAATGCCGACGGCAGTACCGGGCTGGTGAGCCTGCGAGAACTGATGGATATGCGCCGCTGGGCCAACAATGCGACGACCCAGAACTGGACGCACGGCGACTAAGGCGATCCCTCGCTCGAGCAGCCTCGCGCGCTCGGCAGGTTTCAGTCCGTTCAGCACATTCGCTCAATGCTGAGCACCGTCACATCGTCGGCGTACTGCGTTCCTCCCGTGTGGGCCTCGAGCGTG
>SYIB01000145.1 GCA_005798965.1 Planctomycetia bacterium | reverse complement strand
CAAGCTCCGCCTGGAGATGCGTCACGAGATCCGCCGCATCTGCCGCGAGCTCGGCATCACGACCGTATACGTGACTCACGATCAGGACGAAGCGCTCTCGCTGGCGGATCACGTCGTCGTCATGCGCGATGGGCGCATCGTGCAGCAGGGCTCGCCGCGCGACCTCTACGAGCAGCCCAAGACACGCTTTCTGGCGGAGTTCCTCGGCGAGACGAACTTCATCCCAGCCACGATCGAGCGGTCTGCGGATGGCCGCGCGTCGCTGCGCACCCTCCTGGGCACGCTGGAGTCGACGCACCTTGGTGATCGGGCCGTGGGCAGCCAGGTGCTCCTCAGTGTGCGCACCGAGGCGTGGACGATCGACGCCGCCGGCTCCGTGGCGTTGCCATGCCTCCAGAGCACATACCTCGGCAAGCTTGCACAGCACGAACTCGATGCGAGCGGGCTTCGGCTGCGCGTCACCGAGCTGAACCCGCCGTTGGCCGACCGTTCCGGGCAGACCGTGCGGCTTTCGGTCGATCCCGCGCAGGTCATCGTCCTCGATGGTGAGTGACGCCGCGTGCACTGCACGCATATCCATGGTCTCTCCATAGGCCGCGCGGGCAGGTCGCCGCGGTAGCCTCCATTCATGCATCAACTCCTGATCATCGTCGCGGGCCTGCTCGCGCTGCCGGCAACCCCGCCCACCGCCGATCAGATCAGCCGCATCCAGGATGCACAGCGGACCTTTTTCAAGCAGCACCCGCAAGGTGCGCCGCAAGAGGAACTCACCGCCTTCTTCACGGGGCTCCTCGACGGCATTGAGCCTGCCGAGTGCTCATGGCCGCAACTGAAGCAGCTCATGGGCCCGTGCTCGATGGTCCCGGCCAAGCGTGATGCCGCGCAGGCACGGCTCAAGCAGCTTGCGAGCGAGGCGACCGCCGATGGCTTCGACGCCTTCGTCTACGCATCGTCCATGTCGAAGGAGGATGCGCCCACGGCGGCAGCGCTCTTCGGGCACCCGGGGTACGCCATGTGGAAACAATCGGCATCGCCATCCGACCGCACGCGCCTGATTGGCCGGTTGACCTCGGACCAGTTCATGCAAGCCGGTGCCGAGATCAAGGAACTCGAGTCATGGTTCACGCCTGAGCGCAGCGCCAAGGAGCTCGCTGCGGGGGTGCAGCTCGTGGATGCGATCAAGCGCCTGGCCCCCGATCCGGACCAGAGCGAGCAGTTCCGGCTGCGCCTGCTCGCCGCCGTGGTCATGGCGAAGGAGAAGGCATCGCCCGACGAGAAGGTCGCGCTGGGCAAGCTCGCGAAGAAGCTTGACAATGCGATCACCCGCGGCGAGTTCATGGACCACCCCGCACCGAAGCTTGACTTCGCATGGGCGCAGGATGCCACCGGCCCCGTGAAGCTCACCTCGCTCGCCGACCTGAAGGGCAAGGTCGTCGTGCTCGACTTCTGGGCGACCTGGTGCGGACCCTGCGTGGGCAGCATTCCCAACGTGAAGGAGTTGCGTGCGCACTACAGCCCCGATGACGTGGCGATCGTTGGCGTGACGAGCCTGCAGGGCAAGCACTACCCGGGCGGGACTGCACCGGTCGACTGCGCGGGCGATGCCGCGAAGGAGCAGGGGCTGATGGCGGAGTTCATGAAGGCCAAGGGCATCGACTGGACGATCGCCTTCAGCGAGCAAGAGGTCTTCAATCCCGACTACGGCGTGAACGGGATTCCGCACGTGACGATCCTCGATGCCGAGGGCATTGTGCGCCACACCGACCTGCACCCTGCCGATCCGATGCACGAGAAGTGCGCCAAGATCGATGCTCTGCTGCGCCTGCAGGGCAAGACGCCGCCGGCAGCACCGCCAGAACCCAAGCCGGAGGCGGCATCGGATGGCGCTGCCGTGCCCGCGGTGCCCACGATCCCGGCCGTTCCGATGATCCCGGCGGGCAAGCCATGAGGCTTGCGGGCAAGGTTGCGCTCGTCACCGCAGCCGGCGCGGGGATCGGTCGCGCCTGCGCGATCGCGTTTGCACGCGAAGGCGCACAGGTCATGGCAACCGACATCGATGCCGCCGCGCTCGCCACGCTGGCTCGTGAGCATGCCGGAGTTCGCACCATGCGCTGCGACGTGCGCGACGATGTCTCGGTGCGTGCGGCGGCAGCGGCCGCGGGCGGCGTGAGCGTGCTGCTCAATGCCGCCGGCATCGTGCACCATGGGACTGCACTCGATGTGACCGATGCCGAGTGGGACCTGGCCTTCGACCTCAACGTTCGCGGCATGCATCGCTGCATCCGTGCGGTGCTCCCAGGCATGCTCGCGCGCGGACAGGGGAGCATCGTCAACATCGCGAGCGTGGCCAGCAGCATCAAGGGAGCTCCCAACCGTTATGTGTACGGCGCGACCAAGGCCGCCGTGATCGGTCTGACGAAGGCCCTGGCTGCCGATGTCGTGGCCAAGGGTGTTCGTGCCAACGCGATCTGCCCGGGAACGGTGCAGAGTCCATCGCTCGAGGGGCGCATTGCGGCACAGGCTGATCCAGTTGCGGCGCGTGCGGCGTTCCTGGCTCGTCAACCGACGGGACGATTCGGCACGCCGGACGAAGTCGCCGCATTGGCGGTGCATCTGGCCAGCGACGAGAGCGCCTTCACGACGGGGGCCGTGCACGTGATCGACGGCGGCTGGAGCTGCTGAGCAACACGCCCGTCCGTTTGCCCGATCGATGCGATCGGCGGATCAGCCACGCGATGTGCGGTGCGGCACTCGGTCGCGCACCAGGCTCCATGCGGTGACCACCGCTGCGAGCATCGCCATCACCTGCATCGCACCCATCCAGGCGAAGGATCGTGCGACGGTCTCTGCCTCAGCCTGCGCCATCGTGCCGGCATCCAGCGAGTCCAGCCCCGTGCGCGCGAGCAACGTCGCGGCGATCGCCACGCCGAGTGCGTTGCCGACCTGGCGGGCCGTGGCTGCTAGGCCTGCACTCTCGCCACGCTGCACTGGCGGCACGCGGCTCACCACGTCGGTCTGGATCGGGTTCATCAGGAAGGCCATCCCTGCACCGTGCAGCATCATGCCGCAGGCGATGATGGCGTACGAGCGCTGCAGCATGCCCACCGCGATCGCGGCGAGTCCCGCAGCGCACAGCACGCTTCCCACGCGCACCGCGCCCACGGCGCCGCGACGGTCGTACACGCGACCTGCCGTGTGCACCAGCAGCAGTGCTGGCAGCGCCAGCGGCAGGCCGGCGAGCCCGCTCTGGAGCGGCGTGAATCCGAGCGCACCCTGCAGGTAGGCCGGGCCGAACATGGTCTGCCCGATGGTGGCGACTTGCGTCAGCCCCAGCACCATCACCTGCCCCAGCAGCGTGCGGTCACGGAAGAGCCGCAGGTCCAGGAGCGGCGCGGCGATCGTGAACTGCAGTCGCGTGAAGATCGCCACGAGCACGCCGCCCCCGATCAGCGCGATCAGTCCGATCCATGGCGCGATTCCCGCAGTCGGTCGTGCCTGTTCCTGGAGCCCGAAGACGAGTGCAGGCAGGCCAAGCACGAGCAGCGCGGCGCTGGTCCAGTGGATCGGCCGTCGCTCGGCCGTCGGCTCGACCGGCCGGACGATCGCGACCAGCGAGAGCGCAGCGATGGCGACCGGCAGGTTCACGCCGAAGATCCATCGCCACCCTGCCCACTGCGTGAGTGCACCACCGAGCACTGGGCCCAGCATCATGAAGAGCAGCGGCACGCCGACATACACCGCCATCGCCTTGCCACGCTTTCCTTCGGGGAACGCACCGGCGACCATCGCGCTCGATGCAGGTTGCATGAGGCATGCACCCAGTCCTTGGAGCACGCGAGCGGCGATCAGCATCTCGCCGGTGGGTGCCAGCGCGCATCCGAGGCTGGCGAGGGCGAACAGCGACACGCCCGCCTGGAACGCGCGCACCCGACCGATCACATCGCCGAACCGTCCGCCGATCGCCATGGCACCGGCGAGCGCGACGAGATACGCATTGACGACCCATGCGCCGCCGGCAACACCCAGGCCCAGGTCATGCTGGATCGCGGGCAGCGACACACCGACGATCGTCGCGTCGAGGAAGACCATGGCCAGGCTGCCGGTCATGGCCGCCAGCACGAGCCACGGATTGGTCGCCGCCCTGGTCATCGGCGTCGATGGTAGGGCGATGCTTCAGCGTGCAGGTTCGTGACGAAGCAGCATGGCGTCGATCGGCCTTGGTGCCGTGCCCGGCTCATCCGACGGGGTGGTCCAGAGGAGCTTGAGGCTCTCGCCGCCGTCGGCTTCGATGTAGCGGATCGCGAAGCGATGCCAGCCGATGTCGAGCGCGGCCTTGCCCGTCTTGCGGGTCGGGCCATGCAGCCCGTCATGATCGACCACCAGGTGGGCATCGATCTCGAGCGTGCTGCCATCATCGCTCTCGAGTGTGAAGGCATGGATGCCGGCATGATCACAGTGGATGAACCCATCGATGCGCAGCGCGAAGGCATCGGCCGGCCGCGGCGAGGGAAGTCCGATCACGCTTGCGGTGCCGCGCGTGATGCCTGCGTCGCGCCAGGGCTCCTGCTTCGGCACGCGCTCGAATCGCCCCGGCATGAGTGTCCACGACACGCCCGGCTCCGGGGGCACGTCATCACTGCCTGGGATCCATTCAGCGCGACGGAGGATCGCTTCGAAGGGCTTGCCTGCAGGGATGCCATCGACGAAGGTCTGCGCGCGCACCTGCGTGGTGCGCTGCACGTTGATGGGCACCGTGTAGCGGGTCGAGTGGACCGTTGGGACGGTCGCATCGAGGGTGACATGGATCGCACCCGCAGCGGGGGGCTTGAAGGCCAGTTCGGTCTCGTGCAGGAAAAGGTCCTCCCCTGCGATGAGTTCGGGTGTACCCACGACCGCCGGCTCGCCATCCCACTCGAGCACGATCACCGACGCAGCAGGATCCAACGCACCCTCGCCGACCGTGATCGAAAGCGACGGCCCAGCCACGCGCGTCGAGACGGCGATGTCCGGTGCACCCAGAACGCGCACTCGTGTCGGCGCACTCGCGATGCCGTCGATCGTGATGGTGCGATCGCCTGGCAGCTCGAAGACAATCGCGTGCACCCGCCGCCGATCGGCGCTGGTCGTCAGGCGGCCCCACGCCGGACGTGCGCATGCGACTGGACCGCATCCCCGGATCGCCTCACCATGGGTTCGCATCCATGCGCCGAGTGCGGCAAGCCGGTCCTGCGTCGGCGCATCAAAGGAGCCATCGCCCATCGGGCCGACGTTGAGCAGGTAGTTCCCATCCTTGCTCACGATGTCGACCAGGTTGCGGATCAGTTCCACAGCGGGCTTCCACCGGTGATCGTGCACCACGTGGCCCCACGTACCGTTCATCGTCATGCAGGTTTCCCATGGGCGCT
>SYIB01000144.1 GCA_005798965.1 Planctomycetia bacterium | reverse complement strand
GCGGCCTTCGCGCGCTCCGCATCCACGGCGAGCATCATGACCTCGCCGAGCCCGTGCCAGCGCTGCTGCGCATCGTCGGCAGCCGGAGGGATCACGAGCAGCCGGCCGAGCAGGTACTTGGGTTCGCGCACGCTCATCGCGCCCTGGATCTGGCTCACGACCTTCTCGGTCCGGATCAGATCCTGCTCCATCTGGCGCAACGTGGCCATGACTTCGGGCCGCTTGAGGAGCGCCGGCGAGATCAGGCCGTGCTTGAGGAAACCTCCCATGCGCGCCTGGGCATCTGCCTTGGCGGCTTCGTCACGGACCGAATCAATGACGGCCTCGGCGATCGGCACCCGCGCCGCCGCGCCCTTCACGAAGACGATGTCAGCATCCTCGTAGTCCTCGGGGCGCAGGAGCATGTCGAGGTACGTGAACTCGGGGCTCTGGCCGTTGATCCGGCGCGGCCCGCTCACGAACGACATCTGCGTGTTCGCGAAGCTGCCGAAGCTCTTGAGCCGCCCCTCGGTCTGCACGGCGACCTCGCCCAGCGGCAGAAGATCGACGGCCTCATGGAAGGGCTTGGCCGCTTCCTGGGCGCGCGCCGGGGCAGCCCCCACCACGACGAGCGTCGCCACGAGTGCGGCGATCATGCCGCGCAGCACAGCACGCATGCGGGCAGTGCCGGCCAACTGCATCAACGCGGAATCGCCACAGAACAGAGTCGATCGAGCCATCATGCACCTCCCTTGGCATCAAGTGCGGCCACAGCCGCCGGTGACAGCTTCCCCTCGGCACGGAGCCGAGCCGCGAGCGCCAGCGCAGCCTCGCGGTGGCGCCGCTTGATGATCGGCTTGACGTAGAACGCGTAGCACATCCCGAGCACCGAGATCACGCACCCGAGCAGCTGGGTCACCACACCCTCGCGGTTGGCCACGCCGAGCACGGTGTAGTTCAGGCCGCGGCTCGCACGATCGCCCTCGAACCGCGCCTGGTCCGGCGGATCCCACTGCGCTTGGAAGAACCACCAGCCACCATGCTCGACCGGCGCGTTCACGCTGCACGGCACGGGCTGGGACCAGCCCGCACCGTCATCGAAGCGCAGCAAACTGGTGTAGTCGCGGATCGTCGATGCCTCGCCGGTGTAGCCGCCGATGTGCGTGGCCAGGATGAAATCATCGAGCGCCACGGCGGTCGGCATCGGCTCGCGCCGGCGGGAGAAGAGGACCTCGGCCTTGCGGCCGCCGCCGAGATCGACGAGCGTCGGCTCGAAGGGGTGCCGACGGAGCGCATCGGCGCGGCGGTCGAACACATACGGGTGGTAGTCGAGCCACTGTGCACCGCCACCGGGCCCCGAAACGAGCGCCCGCGAGAAGAGTTCGCGCGCATCGCGCTGGCGCTCCTCGGGCGGCACGATGAAGGGCTTGGTCACGGCGACCGCGTTGGGCAGGTAGTCAAGCAGCGTGATCGTGAGGCCCGAGGGCAGCGCAAAGGGCTTGCCCACCTCGATCGGCTGCGGCGCGGAGCGCATGGCGCCGATCGAGCTCGCGAGTCGCAGCTGGTTGGGTGCTGGACCGATGAGCACCGTGAGCAGCGCACCCTTCTCGGCCGGTTCATAGACCATCGTGATCGAGGGATCGGGGAGCACCGGTTGCTGCTGCCCTTGGTCCTCAGGCGGCAGGTCGCGCGTCATCGACGGATTCGAGAACGCCCAGCGTCGCCACGTGCGCTCAGGCGAGGTGATTTCGACGATCGCCACGTCGGCCGTGACATCGCCGATCGTGAGTTGGTCCTGCACGGCAACCAAGCGATACGACCAGCCAGACTCGGCGGCACCGATCGGCGTTGGCACGGCTGGCGCGCCGGCGGCCGGCGGATTGATCGGCAGCACGCCTTCGAAGCCGATCGAAGGCACCGACACGCGAAGGCTCGGGATCGAGCTCGCGCGGCTCAGCTCGGCCTCATCCTTGATGACTTGCGCACGCAGGATCCCGCCGTCGGCCATCGACCGCTCAGGGTCGAGCGCCTGCAGCTGGTAGCGATCGGCCTGCGCGCCTGCCGCACCCGCCGCGGCCGCCTGCGCGACCTCCATGATCACGACGGGATTGAAGGCATCGCGCTCGCTGCCGGCCAGCCACTTCGAGCGATCGAGGGCGTAGCGCAGGAAGCCCGTCACCCGGAAGTCGACGTCCTTGAAAGGATCGTTGGGATCCACGGGGCTGACGGCGAGATCGATGGGATCGATCGGCGTGGCATCGCCGTTGAAGACCTCATCGCGGCTGGCGATGTGGTCGTTGTAGAGCGGCATGCCATCGATGGGCCGCATCGTCCATGGTCCATCGCCCGGCGTGCGCACGTAGAGCGCCCACGACTTGGCAAGATCGTTGCGCAGGTAGAACCACTGCTGACCTTCGTACTCCAAGTCGACCGCGAGTGCGCCGTCGATGATCGGGTTGCCGTCGGGATTGACCTTCCGTGCGCGCTTGACCGGCTGCTGCGGGTCATCCGTCAGCAGCAGGTCCTCGGTGTACTCGGGGTACCCCGCCACCACTTGCCGCATGAACCGCTGTTCGCCACGGTTCACCGTGAGCGTGACGCTGTACGCGCGCTTGCCCTTGTCGCTACCGCTGAGGAGCTCCCACGACGGATCGATGTCAGCGACCTCGATGAGGTAGGCATCGGCTCCCGCACCCAGCTGTGCTCGCACACCCGGAACCGCGATCACGCGCTCACGCGCGACGACCGCCCCCGCAGCATCCTTGATCGAGACCACGACCGCTCGGCGAATCACGGGCGCCTCGCCCTCGACCTTCTGGCCGAAGTAGATGACGCTGCCCACCACCAGCACGATGATCCCGGTGTGGATCATCCAGACGCCGAAGTTCACCGGCTTGAAGGGGATGCGACGGATCGTGGTGATGATGAGATTGGCCGAGAGCAGGCCCATGAGGAGGTCGAATGGCCACCAGTGGAACCACTCGAACTCGGTCATCTCGAACGGCCGCCACTGGCGGAACTGCGCGTGCACCCACGCATCCGGGTGGAAGATGTTCGGGTGGATCGGATAGATGATTCCCGCACTGCCGACCGACATGTAGAGAAACAGCACCGTCAGCAGCACGATGCCGAAGCGCACACTGCTGAAGAGGTCGATCACCGGAGCCAGCGGGCCACCCACGCGCGGCAGCGAACGGCGGGCCATGGTGGGTGAAGTCGTGGGGGTCGTCTCCATCGGGTCCCTCATGGTAGGAGCGAGACCCCCTCGCGGTCCGCCCCGCTACGATTCCCGGCCACACCTTTGAGGAATCCACCAACCATGATGCGCACCCTGCTCGCCACCGTTCTTTCGCTGACCGCCGTCGCCGTTGCCCAGGATGCCGCCAAGCCGGCTCCTGCCGTGCCCGCCGCCCCGGCCGCCGCCGCCCCCGCCGCCGACAAGCTCGTGTTCGCCAAGCTTTCGACCAGCAAGGGCGACATCATCCTTGAGCTCAATGAGACCAAGGCGCCGCTCAGCGTGGCGAACTTCGTGCAGTACATCAAGGATGGCCACTACGACGGCACGTCCTTCCACCGCGTCATCGGCAACTTCATGATCCAGGGTGGTGGCTTCACCCCCGACATGAAGCAGAAGGACACGCGCGGCCCCATCAAGAACGAATGGAAGAATGGCCTCAAGAACATGCGCGGCACGATCTCGATGGCGCGCACGAACGTGGCCGACAGCGCCACCAGCCAGTTCTTCATCAACGTCGTC
>SYIB01000143.1 GCA_005798965.1 Planctomycetia bacterium | reverse complement strand
GGATCCGCGCCCTCACACTCGATGCCACCGGCCGCGTCACGGCCGTGCGCACCTTCGACCAGTTCAATCCGCTCGAGCCCTCGGATCAGCGCCTGTACGCACCCGTGTCGATCGAGCTGGATGCGCGGGATGGCAGCCTCTGGGTCGCCCAGTGGCCCGATCGGCTGGCGCGCTACCGCCCCACATGCCCGGCTGACCTCTCCGGCGACCGCGTGATCGATGGGCTCGACCTGGGAACGCTTCTGTCGGGCTGGGCCGCGGCGGGGCCGGCCGACATCAACCGCGATGCCGTGGTGGATGGCGCTGATCTGGCTGCGCTACTCGGCGCGTGGGGCGCGTGCCCCTGAGGTCGAACGGCGGCGCGGCTGGTCACCACTGCCGCGCGCGGCGGCGCGGCCTTCACATATGCCGTGCGAGGAAGTCGTCGTAGGCGATCCGCAGGCCATCGCGCAGCGTGGTTGTGGCCTTCCAGCCCAGCGCGTTGATCCGTGAGACATCCATGAGCTTGCGCGGCGTACCGTCCGGCTTGGTCGTGTCGAAGTCGATCGAACCGGAGTAGCCGACGACCTCCATCACGAGCTCGACGAGCTCACGGATCGTCACATCGGTCCCGCTGCCGATGTTCACGAACGGGCCGTCGTACCCAAGTTCCATGAGCTGGATGCAGCCATCGGCGAGGTCATCCACGAACAGGAACTCGCGCCGCGGCGTGCCGGTGCCCCACACGGGCACGCTCGGCTCGTGCCGCACCTTGGCATGGTGCACCTTGCGGATGATCGCGGGGATCACGTGGCTGCCCTCGGGGTCGTAGTTGTCGCCCGGGCCGTAGAGGTTGCACGGCATGGCACTCGTGTAGCGCCGGCCGTGCTGACGAGCGTAGCTCTCGCACATCGTGATGCCCGCGATCTTCGCGATCGCGTAGGGCGCGTTGGTCTCTTCGAGCGGGCCGGTCAGCAGCGACTCTTCGCGGATCGGCTGCGGTGCCATCTTGGGATAGATGCAGCTGGACCCCAAGAACAGCAGGCGTTCGACGCCGGCCAGGTGCGAGCCGTGCACTAGGTTCAGCATCGTCTGCAGGTTCTGCTGGATGAAGTCGGCTCGGTACGTGTCGTTGGCCAGGATCCCGCCGACCTTCGCCGCAGCGATGAAGACGAAGTCAGGTCGATGCTCGGCCAGGAAGTTGTAGGTCGCGCGCTGGTCGAGCAGGTCCAGCTCCTGGCGTGTGCGCAGCAGCAGATTCGTGTAGCCGCGCTGCTCAAGCCGGCGCACGATCGCTGAGCCCACCATGCCGCGATGACCTGCAACGTAGATCCGTGCCGAACGATCCATGCGGCGATGGTACCCCGCGCTCAGCGCGCTCCGGGCAGATCGTCGTGGAAGGTGGGCTTGAGTTCCGCTGGCCCCGCGGAACGCGTGGGGTCGCTCGCGGCTGGAGCGGGAGCCGATCCTTCGGGAGTGGGGGAGGACTGCGGTGCGTTTGCGTCGCTCGTCGCGGGATCGATGCCCAGGGTGCAGAGCTCTCTCATCGCCTGCTGGGACCTCCGAAGCCGCTTGACCACGAGCCATCGGATGAAGCCGATGAACACCATGGCGAAGAGCCCGACTCCGATTGGGATTGCGTTCGACCAGTCCCACCCAGGGTCGAGCACGGCACGCGAGGGATCCTGTGGGTCATACGAGACCGTCACGACCCGACCGACCGGATGCGCCGCCACAGCCTCGTTGGCTGCCGACTGCGAGGAAGCCACGACCTTGTAGGTCCGCCGAGTCCCGTGAAGCTTCTGCCCATCGACCGTGTAGTCGAACTCGATGTGAGCGTGGTAGCTCGTCGTCGTGCGGCCCTTGTTGCTGGACCTGTGGCTCGTGACCTCGCTCCGTGTCACGGTTCCGTCGACCGTCGGCCAGGAGGTACTGCCAGCCGCACGGATCCACTCAAGCGTGCCCTGCACCACGAAGAACCCACCGACGAGCACGAAGATCGCAGCAAACGCCGTGAAGACCAGGTTGAGCCGCCGGACCTGCGTTTCGGTCAGGACAGCTGGGGTACCCTGCTTCGATCGCTTGCCGAGGCGGATCCGCATGGATCAGCCGATCCGTTCGGCCCCGCCGAGGTAGGGGCGCAGCGCCGCCGGGATCGCGATCGAACCGTCCTGCTGCTGGTGGATCTCCAAGAGCGGGATCAGGATGCGCGGGCTCGCGAGCACCGTGTTGTTGAGGGCGTACGCGAAGTGGATGCGTCCCTGCTCGTCGCGGTAGCGCAGGTTCAGCCGACGGCACTGGAAGTCGGCGAGCCGGCTCGCGCTGTGCGTCTCGCCGTAGGCACCCGTCGGCACGCCATCGGCGCCGGCATCGCCGCGGCCGGGCATCCAGCACTCCACGTCGATCATGTCCTCGTTCTTCACGCCCAGGTCACCGCTGCAGCACTGCAGCAGGCGATAGGGAAGTTCAAGCCGCTGCAGGATTGACTCGACGTAGCCCAGCATGCGCTTGTGCCAGTCGCGGCTCTCTGCATCGTCGGCCTTGCACACCACGACCTGCTCGACCTTGTCGAACTGGTGGATGCGGTACAGCCCCGCAGTGTCCTTGCCCGCAGCGCCGGCCTCCCGGCGGAAGCACGTGCTCACCGTCGTGTAACGCAGTGGCAGGTCCTCGTGCGAGAGGATCTCGTCGGCGTGCAGACCCATGAGCCCGACTTCACCGGTACCCGTCAGGTAAAGATCGTGCCCCGATCCTCGCTTGGATTCCTCGATGTGATAGGCCTGCTCGCGACCGGCGGGGAAGAAGCCCGTGCCGACCATGCACTCTTCCTTCACGATGACCGGGACCCCGACGGCGGTGAACCCGTTCTCCACCGTCATGTAGTCGAAGGCCATGCGCAGCACGGCCTGGTGCAGGCGCATGCCCCAGCCGGTGAGCGCGTAGTGCCGGGTGCCGCCCATCTTCACGCCGCGCTCGAAATCGACCATGCGGTGCTGCTTGACGAGATTCAGGTGCCCGTGGGGCGTGAACCCCCGGTTGGCCTTGAACGGCTTCGACGCATCGAAGCCCGGGGGATTCCAGCGGCGGATCTCCACGTTGTCCTCGCTGCCCTTGCCCTTGGGAACATCGTGCGCAGGCGGCTGCGGGATCGTCAGCAGCACGTCGTGCCACTCAGGCTCGATCCGCTGGAGTTCAGACTCGAGTACCGCGACCTGATTCTTCAGTGCCAGCGGCTTGGCCTCAAGTTCGCGAAGCTCCGCCTCGAGCCGCGCGCGGTCGCCCTCGGCCGCCGACTTCAGCGCACCCTTGGCCTTGCCGATCTGCGGCCCGATCTCCTTGCTGATGCGGTTCTGCTCCGCGCGCTTGCCCTCGAGCTCGGTGAGGATGCGACGTCGCGCATCATCGAGCGCGATCAGGCGGTCGAACTCGCAGTGCATGCCCTTGTCGCGGGCTCCGGCACGGAAGCGCTCGGGGTCGTCACGGAAGGCCTTGATGTCGATCATGGTCGCGCGGAGTGTACGGATTCCGCGCAGCTCGTCCGTTCAGCCCCGGTAGTCCGGTGGCGCCGCCCACCGAAGCTTCTGCGAGAGCGTGTGCAGGTACGAGCAGTCCGGATTGGCGATCAGTCGTGCCATATGGTGATGGCGGCTCACCACGACCGTGTCACCAACCTTCAGGCTCTCGACCGGGATGCCGTCGCAGAGCAGCGACGTGCCGGGGTTGGCTCGCATGACGTCGAGCCGGACATCAGTGTGGCTTGGAACGACGACCGGCCGGAATGCCAGGCTGTGCGCCGCTTCCGGGGTCACGATGAGCACTTCGGTGTCAGGATGCACGACCGGCCCGCCCGCACTGGCGTTGTAGGCGGTGCTGCCGACCGGCGTGCTCACGATGCAGCCGTCGCCATCGATCACCGGGCCGTCCTCGCCGTTCAGGCCCAGGCGCAGTTCGATCATGTGGTACGGCGGGCCAGCGGTCACGACCGCATCGTTCATGGCGACGTGCGATGCGCTCAGCGAGCCATCCCGAGCGACCACGCGCACCTCAAGCAGCATGCGGTGGCGCACGAGGGGGCTGGGCCCAAAGATGCTCGGCGCGTGCTCGGCCAGTGACACCAGGTCGAACTCCGCGAGGAATCCCAACCGACCGTTGTTGACGCCCACCACCGGCACGCCAGTGCCCGCCAGCCTTCGGCACTGCGCGATCAGCGTGCCGTCGCCACCGACGCTGACGAGCCGGTCGAAGGGCACGCGCGGATCGTGCGGGGCGTC
>SYIB01000142.1 GCA_005798965.1 Planctomycetia bacterium | reverse complement strand
ACCACAGAAGGATCCAACCATGCACCCACTCCACAGCGCCATCCTCCTCTCGTGCGTCCTCCTGGCCTCGTGCGGCGGCCAGAACGACGACCATGACCACAGCCACACGCGGCACGGACATGACCATGCCGCGCCCACCGCGCCCGCGGCTCCCGCGGGCACCTTCCCTGCTTCGCTGTTCGCGGGCGCACCCATCGACGGCACCGTCGGCGTGGGCGAGGCAAAGTCCGCGGCCAAGCAAGGCGACCGGGTCCGCCTCGTCGGCCGCATCGGTGGCAGCGAGCAGCCGTTCATGGCCGACCGCGCGATGTTCGTGCTCGTCGATCCTTCTGTGAAGCTCTGCGGCGAGGATGAACCCGGCGATGACCACTGTCCGACCCCGTACGACTTCTGCTGCGAGCCACGCGAGAACCTGCGCAAGATGTCGATCACCATCGTGGCCAACGGCGCGGACGGTTCGCCGATCGCCCACACGCTGCTCGGCCAGGGCGGCCTGAAGCCGGGCATCCGCGTGGCGATCGAGGGCACCGTCTCCGCATCGGGCCCCGATGGCGCCGCCGTGGTCGCCGCCGACCGCATCGTGGTGCAGTGAGCCCGGCTAGAGTGGCCGCATGCTGATCGGCCTCGATGTCGGCACCAGCTCGATGAAGGCGCTGCTCGTGGCGCCGGATGGTGCCGTGGTCGCCTCGGCCACGCGTGAGTACGCCTTCGACACGCCGCGCGCAGGCTGGGCCCAGACCGACCCCAGGGTGTGGCGCCGTGCCGCCATCGAGGTGCTGCGCGAGCTCGCGGGGCATCCACGCGCGGTCGGCGTGCAGGCCCTCGGCCTCACCGGGCAGATGCACGGCCTGTGCCTGGTTGGCCACGACGGCGAACCGCTTGCGCCCGCGATCATGTGGAATGACCAGCGCAGCGCGCCGCAGTGCGAGCGGCTCGAACGCGATCTCGGCGTCGCCGAGATCGTGTCGCGCACTGGCAACCGCCTGCTGCCGGGCTTCACCGCGCCCAAGTGGGCGTGGGTCGTGGAGCACGAGGCCTCGATCGCGCGTGCGGCGCGCCATCTGCTCCTGCCCAAGGATGATGTTCGCTTCGCGCTCTCAGGCACCGCAGCCACCGACGTGAGCGATGCCAGCGGCATGCTCTTCCTCGACTGCGCGAACCGTCGGTGGAGCGAACCGATGTGCCGCGATCTTGGGCTTTCGATGGATCGCCTGGGCGCGCTGCACGAGTCGCACGAGCCATGCGCACACCTGAGCGCGGCCGCGGCGTCAGCAACGGGCCTTCCTGCTGGCCTTCCGATCGTGGCCGGTGCCGGCGACCAGGCGGCGCAGGCCCTGGGTACCGGGATCATCGAGGATGGTCAGGTCAGTTGCACCATCGGCACCAGCGGCGTGGTGTTCGCTGCCGGCGATCGGTGGCGCGCGAGCCCCGATGGCAACCTTCACGCGTTCTGCCACGCGATCCCGGGTCGCTGGCATCTGATGGGCGTCATGCTGAGCGCCGGTGGCAGCCTGCAGTGGGCGCGCAGTGCACTCACGCCCGACTTGGCGAGCGCCGCGGCACAGGATGGGGTCGATGCGTATCCGCGCATGCTCGACCTTGCGGCAGCCATCGCACCCGGCTCGGATGGACTGCTCTTCCTGCCCTACCTGAGTGGCGAACGCTCGCCGCATGCCGATCCGCACGCCCGTGGCGCGTTCCTCGGCCTCACGCCTGCGCACACGCGCGCGCACCTGGTCCGAGCGGTCGTCGAAGGCATCACCATGGGGCTCGTCGATGGGCTCGATGCCATGCGCGCGACCGGTCTCACGCCGCGCTCGATCCGTCTCTCGGGCGGCGGTGCCCGCAGCGCGTGGTGGCGACAGCTGCTGACCGACGCCTTCATGGTGCGCACGAGCACCGTGCAGGTCACCGACGGCGGCGCGTACGGCGCGGCGCTGCTGGCCGGCATCGGCGTGGGGGCATGGCAGGATGCCGCGCAGGCCACGCGACACCTGCGTGATCGGGACGAGTGCGCCCCGTCGGGCAACGATCCACTGCCGATCGATCGCTTCCGCGCGGCCTATCGCGCCCTTCGCCCCTGGTTCAACGAGGCCAACCGATGATCTGGTCGCTGCTCCTGATGTCGCTCAGCATGCTCGCCGTGGCGTGGCTCGCATGGAAGCTCGTGCAACGCCAAGAGCGCGGCGACGACCAGCTTGAATCACTGCTCAAGCAGGATGACGATCGTGCTGAACGAGGCCTGCGCCGAGCAGCCGGGCTGCCCGAAGAACCACCGGCGGATCCAGGCCGCGAACGGCCGAACGACTGAATCAGCCCCACCAGGTGTTCTTGCGGCGCGCCTCGTCGACCGCGCCCTGCAGGTGCTTGCCGGGGCAGGCGGTCTTGGCGCCGGACCACTCACGGTGCGTGAGCACGCGGCCGCGGCTCAGCTTGTACTGGGCGAGCAGCTTGCGCACGTGCAGGCGCGTGCCATCGAGCTGTTGCTGCGATGGCTTCTGGATGTCGAAGTTGCCCATCACGAGGATGCCGATGTTCTGCTCGTTGTGCTTGGAGACGTGCGCGCCCTGCCAGCGCATGTTGCGCCCTTCCCAGACGCGGCCCGAGCGGTCGATGATGAAGTGGTAACCAATGTCGCTGAAGCCGCGGCCGCGGTGGCCGCAACGGATCCACTCGATGCGCGCGGCCGAGGCATCCATGCTGGTCTCGGTCATCGGCGAGTCGAGACCATCGTGATGGATCGTGATCCACTTGATGGGCACGATCATCTTGTTCAGGTCCTTGGT
>SYIB01000021.1 GCA_005798965.1 Planctomycetia bacterium | reverse complement strand
CGGGAGCATCGTGAACATCGCGAGCGTGGCCAGCAGCATCAAGGGAGCGCCCAACCGCTACGTGTACGGCGCGACCAAGGCCGCCGTGATCGGTCTGACGAAGGCTCTGGCTGCCGATGTCGTGGCCAAGGGTGTTCGTGCCAACGCGATCTGCCCGGGAACGGTGCAGAGTCCATCGCTCGAGGGGCGCATTGCGGCACAGGCTGATCCGGTTGCGGCGCGTGCGGCGTTCCTGGCTCGTCAACCGACGGGACGATTCGGCACGCCGGACGAAGTCGCCGCATTGGCGGTGCATCTGGCCAGCGACGAGAGCGCCTTCACGACGGGGGCCGTGCACGTGATCGATGGCGGCTGGAGCTGCTGAGCAACACGCCCGTCCGTTTGCCCGATCGATGCGATCGGCAGGTCAACCACGCACGATGCGGTGCGGCACTCGGTCGCGCACCAGGCTCCATGCGATGACCACGGCCGCGAGCATCGCCATCACCTGCATCGCACCCATCCAGGCGAAGGATCGTGCGACGACCCCGGCATCGGCCTGCGCCATCATGCCCGCATCGAGCGAGTCCAGCCCCGTGCGTGCAAGCAACGTCGCGGCGATCGCCACCCCGAGCGCGTTGCCGACCTGCCGCGCCGTGGCTGCCAACCCCGCGCTCTCGCCACGTTGCTCAGGTGGCACACGGCTCACCACGTCGGTCTGGATCGGATTCATGAGGAAGGCCATTCCCGCACCGTGCAGCGTCATGCCGCAGGCGATGATGGCGTACGAGCGCTGCAGCATTCCAAACGCGATCGCGGCGAGTCCTGCAGCGCACAGCACGCTGCCCATGCGCACCACGCCCACAGTGCCGCGACGGTCGTACACGCGACCTGCCGTGTGCACCAGCAGCAGCGCCGGCAGCGCCAGCGGCAGGCCGGCGAGCCCGCTCTGGAGCGGCGTGAATCCGAGCGCACCCTGCAGGTAGGCCGGGCCGAACATGGTCTGCCCGATGGTGGCGACTTGCGTCAGCCCCAGCACCATCACCTGCCCAAGCAGCGTGCGGTCACGGAAGAGCCGCAGGTCCAGGAGCGGCGCGGCGATCGTGAACTGCAGTCGCGTGAAGATCGCCACGAGCACGCCGCCCCCGATCAGCGCGATCAGTCCGATCCATGGCGCGATTCCTGCAGTCGGTCGTGCCTGTTCCTGGAGCCCGACGACGAGCGCAGGCAGGCCGATCACGAGCAGCGCGGCGCTGATCCAGTGGATCGGCCGTCGCGCGGCCTTGGGCTCGACCGGCTGCACGACCGCCACCAGCGAGAGCGCAGCGATGGCGACCGGCAGGTTCACGCCGAAGATCCACCGCCACCCTGCCCACTGCGTCAGCGCGCCACCGAGCACCGGGCCGAGCATCATGAAGAGCAGCGGCACGCCGACATACACCGCCATCGCCTTGCCGCGCTTGCCCTCGGGGAACGCACCAGCGACCATCGCGCTCGATGCAGGCTGCATGAGGCATGCACCCAGTCCTTGGAGTACGCGAGCGGCGATCAGCACCCCGCCGCTGGGTGCCAGTGCGCATCCGAGGCTGGCGAGGGCGAACAGCGATACTCCCGCCTGGAACGCGCGCACACGACCGATCACATCGCCCAACCGCCCGCCGATCGCCATGGCACCAGCAAGCGCGACGAGATACGCATTCACGACCCATGCGCCACCCGCGATGCCGAGGCCCAGGTCATGCTGGATCGCCGGCAGCGACACTCCCACGATGGTCGCATCGAGAAAGACCATGGCGAGGCTGCCGGTCATGGCTGCGAGCACGAGCCATGGATTGGTCGCCGCCTTGGTCATCCCCGTCGATGGTAGGGCGCGCGTTCAGCGTGCAGGTTCATGGCGAAAGAGCGTGGCGCCGATGGCCTGCGGCTGCGTCTCGGGCGCGTCCGTGGGCGTGGTCCAGAAAAGCTTCAGGCTCTCGCCGCCGTCGGCTTCGATGTAGCGGATCGTGAAGCGGTGCCATCCGATGTCGAGCGCTGCCTTGCCCGTCATGCGGGTCGGGCCATGCAGTCCGTCGTGATCGACCACGAGTTGCCCGTCGATCTCGAGCGTGCTGCCGTCATCGCTCTCGAGCGTGAAGGCGTGGATGCCGGCATGCTCGCAGAGCACAAACCCGTCGAGGCGCATGGCGAAGGCATCGGCAGGTCGTTGCGCGGGCATCCCGATCGTGGCCATCGTGCCGCGCGTGGTACCGGCCACAGGCCATGGCTCGTTGGTCGGCACGCGTTTGAAGGTGCCGGGCATGATGGTCCACGACAGACCCTCGGCTGGAGGCACGTCATCGCTGCCGGGGATCCACTGCGCGCGCCGAAGGATCGCTTCGAAGGGCTTGCCGGCGGGAACGCCATCGACGAAGGTCTGCGCGCGCACCTGCGTGGTGCGCTGCACGTTGATGGGCACTGTGTAGCGGGTCGAGTGGATCGTTGGAGCGGTCGCATCGAGGGTGACATGGATAGCACCCGCAGCGGGGGGCTTGAAGGCCAGTTCGGTCTCGTGCAGGAAAAGGTCCTCCCCTGCGATGAGTTCAGGTGTACCCACGACCGCCGGCTCGCCATCCCACTCGAGCACGATCACCGACGCAGCAGGATCCAACGCACCCTCGCCGACCGTGATCGAGAGCGACGGCCCAACCACGCGCGTCGAGACGGCGATGCCCGGTGCACCCAGAACGCGCACTCGTGTCGGCGCACTTGCGATGCCGTCGATCACGATGGTGCGAGCGGCTGGCAGCTCGAAGACAATCGCGTGCACCCGCCGCCGATCGGCGCTGGTCGTCAGGCGACCCCACGCCGGACGTGCGCATGCGACTGGACCGCATCCCCGGATCGCCTCGCCATGGGTTCGCATCCATGTGCCGAGCGCGGCAAGCCGGTCCTGCGTTGGCGCATCGAAGGAGCCGTCGCCCATCGGGCCGACGTTGAGCAGGTAGTTCCCATCCTTGCTCACGATGTCGACCAGGTTGCGGATCAGTTCCACCGCGGGCTTCCACCGGTGATCGTGCACCACGTGGCCCCACGTGCCGTTCATCGTCATGCAGGTTTCCCATGGGCGCTTGGGAAGGTCGCCGTCCGGGATCCTGTTCTCCGGCGTGGCGTAGTCGCCCGGCAGGGACCAACGGTCGTTGACGAGGATCCCCGGTTGCGCAGCGCGCACGGCGGTCATGAGCTCCTCCGCGCGCCAGGTCGTGGCCGAGTGTTCCCAGTCGCCATCGCCCCACAGGATCGCGACCGGACCGAAGCGACCATCGGTCAGCTCCTTCACCTGCGCGTGCATCCGATCGACGAACCGCGGCATCGAGGCGCCGTCGGTCGTGCGCGTGTCCCACTCGCGCCGAGGCAGATAGTCGCGATCGCTCCAGTCCATCAGGCTGAAGTAGAGGCCCAGCTTGATGCCGTGCCTCTGGCATGCCTGGGCGAGTTCCTTCAGCGGATCTCGCCCGGCCTTGCCGAATGGCGTACCCATGAGGTCAAGGTCGGTGGTCGCGCTGTCCCAGAGCAGGAACCCGTCATGATGCTTGGTGGTGACCACGATGTAGCCCATGCCCGCGTCCTTCACGGCACGGACCCAGGCGTCAGCATCGAACTTGACGGGATCGAAGCGTGGCATGAGCGTGCTGGAGTAGACCGCCGGATCCACCTTGATCTTGTTGAGCAGCCATTCGCCCCAACCCGGGATGTCCTTGCCCTCCCACTGGCCGGCCGCCACGCTGTAGAGGCCCCAGTGCACGAACATGCCGAGTCGCGCCTCATGCCACCACGCGCCAT
>SYIB01000141.1 GCA_005798965.1 Planctomycetia bacterium | reverse complement strand
CCTTCTGGGCGCCCGCATCATGCCGGACTCGATCGAAGCCTGGCGCGATGTGCTCGCGCTCGCCGATCTGGTCGGTCAGGGCCAGGAGTCTGCCGCGGCCGTACGCATGGAAGCCCTCAGCCAGCTGGCGCGCCTTCAGCCCAAGGACCAAGTGGTGTTGTTGCGCAAGCTCGGTGTCTCCATCGGCAGCAGGCAGACGGTGGAAGCTCGCATCAAGGCCTATGAGTTGGCGCTCTCGCCAGCGTATGCCGGCACGTTGGCGCCTCCGGTGGCCTCGCGTCTGGCACTCGATGCAGCGCTTCTGCAGAACCGGCTCGGTGATGCGAGGGCCTTCGAGTCGTTGCTCAGCCGCGCCTGCACGATCGACCCGTCAAACCCGTTGAGCGCCGAGATGCGCGCCGGGCTGTCCGCGTCGCTCGATGCATCCGATGTCATCGCGAACGACCTCGTGGCCGCGATCAAGGCCAACCCTGCCTCGTACGAGCTCTACAGCCGCCTCGCGCGGCTGCTCCTGAGCCAAGGCGCATACGACGGCGCACGCCGCATGGCGCGCAATGCAGATTTTGCAATCCGACCACAGTTTGAATTGCAGGGTTTCGACTCGACCATCCCAATCATCGTCGAGCGCTGCCTCGCCGAGTGGGCCGCAGGCAGCACCGAGCAATCGCGCCGCCGCCTGCACGAATTCGACCAGCTGCGCCAGCAGATCTTCCGTCAGGTGGCGCAGCGCCAGGGCTTGGCGGGGACCAAGCAGGACATCGATTCGCTCGGCTTCGCTCCCGAGGGCCAGATCGAGATCATGCGGCTGGCTCTCGAGCTTGCCGATCTTGCGCTGGCCACGACGGGTCCCGGCGCGAACGGTTCCGCACCGGCCAAGGTCGATGCGGTTGCTGCCGTGCGCAAGGCCGTCCTGGATGGGCTCGAAGCCCAGTCACGTGAGGTCGGTCAGCACGATGATGCAAGTCCGGCCCAGAAGGTCGCGCCGCTGCTGCTCGGTGCACAGCTCTGTGCGGCAAGCTTGGGTGACGAAGCCGATACACGGGCCTGGCTCGCGCGCGTCGAGGCGATCGCGCCGCTCGATCCCAAGGCACTGGCTCGGTTCGAGGGATGGATGGCGCTCAAGCGCGCCGACGCCGCGACCGCAGGCAAGCACTTTGCTGAAAGCGATCCCGATGCGCCCATGACGATGCTCGGCATGGCCGAAGTGCATCGGTTGTCAGGGCGTGCTGCCGAGTCGCTTGCGTTGCTGCAGTCGCTGGCGGTCCGTGATGCGGCCGGCCCCATCGGCCTTTTGGCCCGCACGCGCTGGGAAGCACAGTCGGGCAAGCCGCTCGTGCTGGCGCGGGCAGTCGAGTTTGAACGCATCGCGAAGGGCGTTCCTGAATTCTGGGATGCCATATTGCGCGGTGAGCGGCAGGCCGTGCTCATCGAGGGTCGCCCCGTGGATGCCACGCTCAAGCCCTTCGATCCGCTCCTCGTGCGGCTCACGATCACCAACGTCTCGCCTGCACCCTTGGCGATCGATGATGGCGGTCCGATCCTGCCGTCGATCGTCTTGCAGCCCACGCGCCTGCAGCGGGGAACACAGAACGAGTCGCCGTCGATCGTGCAGCTTGACGGCGCTTTGGTGCTTGCACCCGGTGCCTCGGTGAGCGTCGAGTCCGACATGCGCCGATGGCCCGTGGGTCTGGCCGCCGAACAGCGCCCGCTCGACAGCGCTTCGCTCACCTTCCGCGCGGTGAGCAACCCGGTCTTCGTCGGCAGCGGCGTGAACCTCGGTGCGCTCGGTGCCGAGGCCGTCATCGAGCCCATGATCATTGCGGCGCCCATCACGAACGATGCGTGGATCGAGTCCGCAATCGCCGCCGTGCACAACCCCGATACCTCGTCGGACCTCTTGGACGTGGCGCTGCTCATGTGGGTCGGTGCCGCAGCCGAGGTGCAGTCCAAGGCTCGCGAGGATGCACTGGCCAACGCACGCAACGCAGCTGAAGCCGCAACTCGCATGCAGCGGGCCGTTGATCTTGAAGCGATCGAGCGAGCCAAGGCGCGCAACCAGGCGCCACCGGCCGAGCGCGAGCCGGTCAAGCCCGAGCCGATCGATGAATCCAAGTTCTCGTTGGTGCGTTGGCAAGCTCCCACCTGGGACGCCGTCGCGGCAGCCATCGTACGGATGCCGCCCCACGCCCAGGCCTGGCTCCTGCTGATCAGCCCGGGCCGCTCCGAGGGCATGGACAGGGTTCGTGATGCCGTTCGCGGGGTCGAGGATCCGCTCGTGCGGCTCTGTTACCTGTACGGTGCGATCGTGACGGAGGACGACCCGGTTCTGGCCCAGGAGCTCGCGAGTGCAGATCCGATCCGCGTGCAACGTGCGCAAGGCATGCAGGCCATGCTGCGCCGAAACCTGCAGGGCGCGCTTGACCTTCGCAAGCTCGAGGCCGATGCGCAACGCGAGTTTGATCTCACCTCGCCGCAGGCGCCCTGAGTTCCATGCGCGAGCCGGTGTGGTGACATCGTTTGCAACGGATGTCACCCCATGCTGGCCGAAGGATCACTCGCCCGCGCGTTGGCGCAGGTTGTCGAGCACGTTCATGAAGTTGATGTACGCGTCGTACGGGCTGTCGTACGGGCTGAAGTACTTGTGCACATCGCCGTCAGCCCAGTACTTCGTGCACATGTAGTAGAGGTGGTCGCTCGTCGTGAGCTTGCGCCAGTCCTCGAGGATGTACGGATCACCATCGGCGTGACGGCGGCGAACCGCAGGCTCCAGCCGGTAGAGCTCCGCGGCGGCATTGTCCTGCAGTGGGTTGCCCAGCCAAGCGCTCAGGTCGCGCTCGCTGTCGGCCCACGACATTGGCCGCTCCACGTCGTACGTGCCGACGGGGGAGTGCATGGCGGTGATCTGGCTCGGCGTCAGGAAGCCGTTCTGGCCGGGATTCACGTCGAACACCTTCTCAGGCAGGGCATCGAGGAATCCGAAGATCCCGGTCTGTTCCCACTGGTGCTCGCCGAAGGTCTCGTAATCCATGAACAGGTTCACCACGTGGCCATCGCCGTTGACCTGGTTGACCCACTGCGCAAAGCGCTCTGCAGAGAGTGGCCACTCCCGCCAGTTGCGGTCGCCGAACCGGAAAGCGATGTCATCGCTCAATCGGTAGTTCTTCAGGAGCAGCCGAGGCGATGCTGCGCCCTCGGGAATCGCGCGCGGCGGCGGCGCATAGACGTGGTTGGGGCTGCGCGCACCAAGGTGCCGGTCCAGTCCCTCGCACAGGATCGTCCGGTGGCGGCCCATCCAGGCGATGTGCCCCGCAAGCTCGTTCATGTAGATCAACTCGGTGTTGCGGAAGGTCGTCGGCTGCTGGCCGAAAAGCCGCTGGATGCGTGCTTCCTGCAGAGCGACCTGCTCGTTGAACTCCGCCCGCGAGAAGAGGAAGGACAGGGAATGGTGGCTGGTCTCGGCAATGAACTCGCACGCCCCCGTCGCGCCGAGTTCCTGGAAGAGCCCGATGACGTCCGGCGCCCACTGCTCGAGCTGCTCGAGCACCACGCCGCTCAGTGAGAAGCTGACGCGGAAGCGGCGATCGTGGCGCTTGACGAGGTCCAGCAGCAAGCGTGTCGTGGGCCGATAGCACTTGTCCGCGACCTTCAGGAGGATCTCGCGGTTCTTCTCGTTGTCGAAGTAGAAGGGATCCGTGTCGAACACGGAGTAGCTGCGCAGCCGGAACGGCTGGTGCACCTGGAAGTAGAAGCACACGGCTGCCATGGGCCGCCGAGTCTACGCCCGCCCGGTTTGGATGGCTTCGGGCTGGTTCCCTACACTTCAGCCATGACCACGCTCGCCACGCCAGCGCCCGCCACCGTCGCTGTCCCGCTGCTCGATCTCAAGCCCCAATACCAAGCCATCAAGGCCGAGATCGAGCCAGTCGTGTGCAAGGTGATGGAGAGCCAGATGTTCATCCTCGGTCCCGAGGTCGAGGCCTTCGAGCGCGAGATCGCCGAGTACTGCCAGATGAAGCACGCCATCGGCTGCACCAGCGGCAGCGATGCGCTGCTGCTTGCGCTCATGGCGATCGGTGCCAAGCCCGGAGATGAGGTGCTCTGCCCGAGCTATACGTTCTTCGCCACCGGTGGCGCGATTGCGCGCCTGGGCGTGAAGCCTGTCTACGTGGACATCGATCCGGCCACTTACAACATGTGCCCGAAGCTCACGGCCGCAGCAGCGGCGAAGTGCCGCCGGCTCAAGGCGATCATGCCGGTGCACCTCTATGGGCAGTCGGCCGATGTCGATGCGTTCCTCGCGCTGGGCAAGCAGCTTGGCGTGCCGGTCATCGAGGACTGCGCGCAGGCCATCGGCACGCGCGATGTG
>SYIB01000020.1 GCA_005798965.1 Planctomycetia bacterium | reverse complement strand
GACGACGGCCAGCGTCTGGCGCGGGTAGACGCTCATGCTCACGCCGGCCACAGCCTGAATGCGCGGGCCCGAGCCGTTGTCGAAGCTGATCGCAAGGTCCTCGACGCTCATCAGCGGCTCGACGGGTTTCGATGCCTTCGTGACGATCGAGTCGTGGGCCGCCATCAGTGGGCCGCCTTCCTGAGCTTGGGGTCGATCGCGTCGCGCATGGCTTCGCCGAGCATGTTGTAGGAGAGCACCGAGAGGAAGATGGCCAGCCCGGGGAAGACCGCGAGCCACCAGACGAACGTGCCCGTCGCGGCGGTCGCGCTCGAAAGGAGCTTGCCCCAGCTCGCCTGGCCATCGGGGCCGAGGCCGAGGAAGGAGAGCGTGGCCTCGATCGTGATCGCGGCGGCGATGGCGAAGCTGGCATCGACAAGCACCGGCGTGATGCCGTTGGGCAGCATGTGGCGGAACAGCACCGCACGAACCGGAAGACCCGCCGCCTGCGCGGCCTGGACGATGTCCATCATGCGCAGCTTGAGGAACTCGGCGCGCGTGAACCGCGCGGCACCGGTCCAGCTGAAGAACCCGATGATCGCCATCATGACGTAGGTGTTGCGCGGCAGCACGCCGGCTGCCACGATGAGGACGAAGAGCGTGGGCACGCTCATGAAGATCTCGACGACTCGGTAGAGCAGCAGGTCGACCCAACCGCCGAAGAACCCCATCAACGCGCCGATCGTCACGCCCAGCACCACGCTGATGCCGGTCGAGACCAGGCCGATCGAGATCGACAGTCGGCATGCCCAGAGCATCTGCCCCAGTACGTCGCCACCGATTGCATCCGTACCCAAGAGCACGCGGCGCTCGCCGAACGGCGTGCCTTTGAACGAGGCGGTCTTCTGCCAATCGGCCACGCGCGTACCGGGCGGGATGCCCACCATGTCGCTGCGCGTGTACTGGCTCGACCAGGGAATCAGCGTCCAGGTCGCGCGGACCTTGCCCGCTGCCTCGTCGAGGATCACCTGTTCATGGTTGACGAGCGACTGCCCGCCGGCGAGCCACGACAACACGAAACCCAGTGTGGCGGCACCCAGGATCGGCCCAATGCGGCGGGCCAGCGGCGTGGCGATCGGTACGGCAACCGCCACGGCGGCCACGGCGATGGCCGAGGCGAGGACGAGCGGCCATGGCCCAGCGTCGAGCCGCGTCAGTCGTTCGAGCGAGTCGATCCCAGAACCCTCGGCGGCCCAGACCAGGAGCGCCGCGAGCACGATCGTCGCGCCAGCCTGCATGGTGAGGCCAATGAGGACACCGATCCGACCTGAGCGGCCCAGAGGGCCGGCCCCGAAGAACACCCACGGCACGCCAAAGGCCGTGGCGATCATCAGGAGCCAGTCGGTCGGGCTCAGGTAGGCGAAGAGCGGCCACTCGACCGAGAGCACCTGCCCATCGGGACCAAGACGCTCCAAGCGGATGGGGTGAGCGTTGGCGACGAGTGGCGCAAAGACCGCGAAGAAGCCCATCACGGCAATCCAGGCCATGCCGAGCATGGCACCCGGGCGGCGACGGACACGGTCCCATGCATCCGCCCAGAAGCCCTTGGCCTCCTGCGCACCAATGCCGCGCATGACCTCGACGCCAGAGACGGCTGCCGGTGTGGATGGGCTCGGCTCAGTCATAGGCCACCCGCGGGTCGCAGAGCGCGTAGAGGATGTCAGCGAGCAGCAGCGCGAGCAGGCTGACCGAAGAGATCATGAAGGTGTTGGCGAGGATCAGCTCACGGTCACGGAGGTTGATCGCCTCGATCACCAAGCTGCCCATGCCGGGGATCGTGAAGATGCGCTCGACGACGACGCTGCCGCCGAGCATGGCCGGGAAGATCCCGACGAACATCGTGATGAGCGGCAGCAGGCTGTTGCGCAGCACGTGGCTGATGATGACATCGCGCGAGGGCACGCCCTTGGCGCGCGCGGTGCGTACGTAGTCGGAACTGAAGTTCTCGAGCATGGCTGCGCGGGTCTGCTTGCTGAGCACCGCGAAGCCCGCGTAGACCAGGCACAGAACCGGCAGCGCGAGATGCCAGACCATGTCCAGCAGCCAGCCGCGGTGCCAGATGCCCGCGGCATCCGTGTACGGCATGAAGGTCATCGTCGCGGCCGCACTGTCGTGCAACCCGCTCACGGGGAACCAACCGAGGTACTGGTTGTTGGCGAGGAACCCGATGGCGAAGACGCCAGTCAGCACCACCGGCACGGAATAGAGCAACAGGAACATCAATCCGCTGATCACATCGAAGATGCCGCCGCGACGCACGCTCGCGAGCACGCCCGTGGGGACCGCCACGAGGTAGATGATGGGGAACGCGATGAAGTTGATGAGGATCGTGACCGGCAGCGCCGTGACGATCAGGTCCCACACCGGGCGATTGCGCGAGAACGCCACGCCGAAGTCCGGTGCACCAAGCGAGAAGGCGTTGGGGATGATCTCAAGCCCGGCCGCGGGGTAGGGTCGCGCGAGGACGGCGATCGTGGCACGCT
>SYIB01000019.1 GCA_005798965.1 Planctomycetia bacterium | reverse complement strand
GGATCGGCTTGGCGGCAAGCCGAGCGGTCCCCTCTCGCGCGACCAGGTGCAGGCGTGGCTGCGGTACTTCGGTGTCGAGCCGATCGAGCCGCCCCCCAAACCGGTGGCGCCGCCCCTGCCGCAGCTTCGCGTCACCGATCATGGTCCAGCAGCACGACGAACACGAAGGCCCAGAGCATGAGCTTCATCCGACCCCACGCCGATCGCACCGTCGCCCCCGCAGGGATCACCCCCGCTCCCACCGACTTCGAACATCCACCTTCGGATCCCGTGCCATGGGCACTGCACTGGCTCGACGAAGCCATGCGGCTGCCGACGCCCAATCCCAACTCGCTCTACCTCGCGACCACGTCGGCCGATGGACGTCCTTCGGTGCGCACGGTCCTGCTGCGCTCGTTCGATGCCCACGGCGCCGTCTTCTTCACGAACCGGGAGAGCGACAAGGGGCGGGCGCTCGAGGCCACGCATCGTGCCGCCCTGCTCATGCACTGGGACCACTTCGATCGTCAGTTGCGCATCGAGGGCGCTGTGAGCCACACCACTGATGCCGAAAGCGATGCGTACTTCGCGCAGCGACCTCGCGACTCGCAGCTCAACGCCTGGGCGAGCAACCAGAGCCGGCCGATCTCGGGCATGGCCGCGATGCGTGAACTTCAGCATCAGATGCATGCCCGCTTCGAAGGCCAGACCGTGCCGCGACCGCCGCACTGGGGCGGCTACCGCGTCGCGCTCGAGCGTGTGGAGTTCTGGCAAGGCGACCCGTACCGATTCCATGACCGCGTGGTGTATGCCCGTGCCGGCAGCGGCTGGACCGTGACGCGACTGATGCCCTGAGCCATTCCCTCCGCGAAGACCTCACGGTGCGGCATCGCCGGTCGCGTGCCTCACGAGAGAGTCGTGGATCCCCTCAGGCCTCGACGGCTTCGCGACTGCGCCACCGCGGGCGCTCGGCCTTCTGCGGCAGCCATCCACCCACCGGCGACACGCTGCCCACGCCTTGGACAAGCCCGTGCAGCTTGTGGAGCAGCGCATTCGTCGCGACCACGCGGCAGCCTGCGACGCCGTGCACGACTTCGGCTTCCGGGAACTCCACGATCACGCTGACTTCCACGGGGCGACCCTGCAACGCGGCCACGCTGCCCGCAGCCTGGCGCAGCGCGCCCGAGAGCATCTGCAGCATCGGCGCGACGGGTTCATCGGCTGCGGCGCAGAGCGAGGCGTCGAGCCTGATCTCCAGGCCCTTGGACAGGTGCGCGGTCGCGTCCTCGATCGGGATCACTTGCTCGATCTTGACCTGCGGCTCGGTACGGCTGCGATCGATGAAGCCCGCGAGCACGACGACGCGATCGACCTGCAGCAGCTCGCCGAAGCGCGCGTACTGATCCGGGAAGAGCACGCACTCCATGCTGCCGCCAGCATCCTCGATCGCGATCACCGCCATCTTGCGGCCGGGCTCCTTGCCCTTCTGCGTCACGACCTGGCGCACGCGCGTGAGCAGCCCGCCCACGACCACCGGCTCCTCGGCTGCCCGCGAACCGATGCTCAGGATGTCGGAGGAGCACATCGCATCGATCACGTGCTTCCACGCATCGAGCGGGTGGCCGCTGGCGTGGAAACCGAGCGCTTCCTTCTCGAAGCGCAGCGTCGTCAGGCGGTCCCACGGCGCAACCTTGCGGAGCGCGCCCGCGGTGCCGCCGCTGGTTGCCGTCGGTGCTTCGTCGAATCCACCGAAGAGCGCACCCTGACCGCTCGCCGCATCACTCGCGGCACGCTGGCCGCTGCGCATGGCCTCCTCGATGCTCGCAGCAAGGCTCGCGCGGGCGTCGAGACCGTGCAGCCCATCGAACGCGCCGGCCTTCACCAGTGCTTCGAGCGTGGCCTTGTTGACCGAGCGCATGTCGCACCGCTCGCAGAAGTCGAAGAGGTCGCGGAACGGTCCGGCCTCGCGCGCCTTGAGGATCGCTCGGATCGCCGATTCGCCGGTTCCCTTGATCGCCTGCAGGCCGAAGCGGATGTGGCCGTGGCAGGCATCGTGCAGCTCATCGGCTCCGAAGACGACGGCGAAATCCTGCTGCGAGAGATTCAGTTCAGGCGGCCGGACCTCGATGCCCACGTGCGGGCGCGCCGCATCGTGATCGGGCCATGGCGCGCGGCGGCACTCGTCGAGGTAGACCGACCACTCCTCGATCTTGCGAGCCTGGCTCTCGAAGCTGAGCACGGCCGACATGTACTGCGCCGGGAAGTAGGTCTTCAGGTACGCCGTCTGGTAGGCCACGATCGCGTAGCCGCTCGAGTGGCTCTTGTTGAAGCCGTAGCCGGCGAAGCGCAGGATGAGGTCGAACAGGCCATCGCCCTGCTGAGCATCCATGCCGCGTTGGCTCGCGCCCTTCACGAAGGCGGCGCGTGCGCCGTTGATCACGTCCTGCTTCTTCTTCGAGATCGCCTTGATGATCGAGTACGCCTCGCGAAGCGGGATCCCGCCAAGGTGATGCAACACCTGCATCACTTGCTCCTGGTAGACCATGATCCCGTAGGTCTCGGCCGTAAAGCGGTCCACGACCTCGTGCACCTGCGGCACGGGCTGGCGCCCGTTCTTGCGCGCGTTGTAGTCGGGGATCAGGTCCATCGGGCCCGGGCGGAAGAGCGCATTCGCCGCGATCAGGTCCTCGATGCGGTCAGGCTGCATGTCGACCAGCAACCGGCGCATGCCGCCTGATTCGAACTGGAAGATGCCGCTGGTCTCGCCGCGGCGAAAGAGCGCAAGCACGCGCTGGTCATCGAGGCGGATGCGATCGAGGTCGAGCGGATCCTCGCCCCCATCAGCCGCCGTGCGCCCGACGGCGCGCAAGATCGCCTCGGGCGTGAGCGAGTCGCGGATGTTGGCCTTCGCGCGCTCGATCGTCGAGAGCGTGCGCAGGCCGAGGAAGTCCATCTTGAGCAGGCCCGCCTTCTCGCAGGTCGGTGCATCCCACTGCGTCACGATCTCCTGGCCGGAACCGGCTGCACGGCCGAGCGGCACGATCAACTCGAGCGGCTGGGTGGCGATGACGACACCGGCCGCGTGGATCCCCGCATTACGCGCGTGGTCCTCGAGCGCCTGCGCCTGCACGAGCACGCGTCGGATCAAGGGATCGCGCGAGGACTCCTCGGCGAGCCGAGGCTCCTGCGCGAGGGCTTCCTCGATGGTGATGTCGAGCTTGTCCGGAACCAGATTCGCCAGGCGCTGGCCCTCGGCGGGTGGCAGGCCCATCACGCGGGCGACATCCTTGATCGCCGCCTTCGCCTTGAGGCGCCCGAACGTGATGATCTGCGCGACGTGCCGGTACTTCTGCCGCACGTACTCGATCACGCGGCCGCGGCCATCCTGGCAGATGTCGATGTCGATGTCGGGGTACTCGGTGCGGTCGGGATCGGTGAAGCGCTCGAAGAGCAGGCCGTAGCGCTCGGGGCATGCGTTCGACAGGCCGAGGACGTAACCCGTCATCGTGCCCACGCCCGAGCCACGGGCAAGCGCGGGGATCCCGTGCTGGCGCGCCCAGTTCACGAAGTCCCACACGATCAGGAAGTACGGGCTGATGAACTTGTCCGAGAGGATCTTGAGCTCGCGCTCGAGCCGGTCACGGACCTGCGGGCCGCCCTTGTGTG
>SYIB01000140.1 GCA_005798965.1 Planctomycetia bacterium | reverse complement strand
GGCGAACCGGGCATCGACATGAGCTCGATGCTCGACTGCGTCTTCATCCTCCTCATCTTCTTCATCGTCACGACCACCTTCGTCGACGAACGCGGTCTCGAGGTCGAGCGCCCAACGCCCTCAGCCGGTGGCGACAGCCCCAAGCCAACGGTCGCGCTCGTCGTGGACAAGGCCGGCAACGTCTTCCACGAAGGCCGCAAGGTCGCCGTGAGCGCGGTGGGGGCGATCGTGCAACGAGCACTCGCCCGGGAAGATGTGCCGGTGGTCATCAGTGCCGAGCGCGAGGCGCCGGCAGGCGTCGTCGTGCAGGTCATGGGCGAGGCACGCGCCGCGGGCGCGGCCAAGGTCAACCTGGCGAGCAAGAACTCCTGAGGCGCACATGGGCAAGTTCCGAGACTCCAAATCAGGCGGCGGCGAACCGGGCATCGACATGAGCTCGATGCTCGACTGCGTCTTCATCCTCCTCATCTTCTTCATCGTCACGACGACCTTCATCGAGGAGCCAGGCGTGAAGGTGAACAAGCCCTTCGCCGCCTCCGCGAAGGTGCTCGAGAAGAACAGCATCTTCATCGCGGTCACCCCCGATGGAGAGGTCGTCTACGGCGGGCGCGAGATCGGCGTGAACGGCGTGCAGACGCTCGTACGCCGCATGATCGCCAAGGACAACCTGCCGGTCATCATCCAGGCTGACACCAGTGCGCCCTCGGGCGTGCTGATCCGCGTGATCGACGAAGCCAAGGCCGCCGGTGCCAACAAGGTCAGCGTGGCGACGAGGAAGGGCTGACCATGTCGCGCGCACTCTCCATGATCGCGACAGGCTCCCGGCGCACGCTGGCCACGATCGGTGGTCTGGCACTGGGCCTTGGCATCTTCATGCTGCTGCCCGTGCTCGAGTCGATCACCAGCACACCGACCGAGGAATTGCAGGTGCAGGACGCCGACACCATCGCGCCGCCACCGCCACCGAGGGAGATCGAGCAGGAAGAAGAGAAGCCCGAGGAGCAGCCACCGGAACAGGAGCCACCGAAGCTCGCCGACGAGGCGCCGCCGCTCGACCTGTCGCAGCTTGAGCTCGCGCTGAATCCCGGCACAGGTGGTGCGGGCGGTTTCGGTGGCGACTTCACTGTGAACCTCGGTGCGGCGATCAAGCAAGTCTCCGAGACCACCGAGGAAGCCGACGGCCTCTTCAGCGTGGGCGATCTCGACCAGAAGCCCCGCGTGATCGCGCAGTCGAGCCCCGTCGTGCCGGCTGCGCTGAAGAAGCTGCAGTCCGACAACGTCACCGTGCAGGTGATCTTCGTCGTGAACCAGCAGGGCCGCGTCGAGGAACCCAAGGTCCGCCGCAGCAACAACTCGGCGTTCGACCAGGTAGCGATCAACTGCGTCAAGAGCTGGAAGTTCGAGCCCGGCAAGCGCAACGGCGAGCCCGTGCGCTTCCGCATGATGGCTCCCATCACGTTCCCCAAGAAGAAGTGACCGACCGGAGATGACCCCCATGTTCACCATCACGACCATCACGCTCGCCGCCGCGCTCGCGCAGGCCCCCGAACAGCCCGCTGCCACCGAGGCCACGACGACGAAGCCCGCGGCGACGGCTGCGCCCGCCGAGCAGGCCCCCGCCGCCAACGCGCAGCCCTCGATGCCTGCTGAACCCCCGGCGCCGATCGCGTATGAGCCCCCGGCGCTCTCGCCGCAGTCGCCGCCGATCCCGCCCGAGCTCGCGCAGCTCATGAAGGACGTGCGCTGGCAGTGGAACCTGGTGCAGAGCTATCAGGCCGAGACCGACATCGAGCCGGGCGGGCTCACCGACCCCGAGAAGATGGCGATGGTCGGCATCCTCCAGGCGATCGCCGCGGAGAAGTGGGACGAGGCGCTCGCGCTCCTGCGCCCCAACCTGACCGACACGAGCAACCCCGCGTTCGACTTCACGCTCGGCAACGTGTTCTTCCAGCGCGAACAGCTCGACGACGCCGCCACGATGTACCGCCGCACGGTCGAGAAGTTCCCCAAGTTCCGCCGCGCGTGGAAGAACCTGGGGATGATCCATGTGCGCAAGTCGGAATTCCCGCAGGCGATCGAGGCCCTGCAGAAGGTCGTCGAACTCGGCGGCGAGGACTCGGTCACCTTCGGCCTGCTCGGCTACTGCTACGGCAACACCGACAATCCGCTCGGTGCCGAGTCCGCCTACCGCCAGGCGATCTTGCTCGATCCCAAGACCAAGGACTGGAAGCTCGGCCTTGCGCGCGCCTTCTTCAAGCAGGGCCGCTACCCCGATGCCATCACGCTCACCGGCGACCTGATCGCACAGAACCCCGAGGCGGTCGATCTCTGGATGCTGCAGGCCAACGCCTACCTCGGCAGCAACCAGGCGATGAAGGCCGCGCAGAACTACGAGATCGTCGATCGCCTGGGCAAGCCCACGATCGAGACGCTCAACATGTGCGGCGACATCTACGTGAATGAGGGGCTCTACGCCGATGCAGTGCGCTGCTACAGCCGCGCGATGGAGATGACCCCGCGCGGTCCGGCCGAGCGAGGCATCCGCGCGTGCCGCGTGCTCATCGCACGCCAGGCGAACGAGGAGAGCGAGTCGCTCATCTCGGCCATGGAGCGGATCTACGGCAACGACCTCTCCGCGAACGAGCGCAAGGACCTGCTCAAGCTCCGCTCGCGACTCGCCGTGGCGAAGGGCGCCGGCGAGGAGGAAGCCAAGGTGCTCGCTGAGATCGTCGCGCTTGATCCCATGGACGGCGAGGCCCTCATCCTGCTCGGCCAGTACCACCAGCGGACCGGTGATCCGGATCGCGCGGTCTTCAACTACGAGGCCGCCGCGAAGATCGAGAAGTTCGAGGCCGATGCCAAGGTGCGCCACGCGCAGCTGCTCGTGAGCCAGGGCAAGTACGCCGAGGCGCTCCCCTTGCTGCGTGCTGCGCAGCAGGTCAAGCCGCGCGAGAACATCCAGTCGTACCTCGACCAAGTCGAGCGCGTGGCCAAGCAGCGCGGTGCGGCGGCGGGCGCGGGCAGCTGAGGCTGGTCACCCGGGACGCAGCGCGGCGGCGCCCATCATCCCTTCACCGCGCGCTCGTGCGCGGCGGAGAGGGCATCCCACGAGCCGTCGAAGGCGAAGGCATAGTTCTTCCAGCGGCCGATCGATGATGTGTTGATCGGCCTTCTCACCTGTTCGTGGCTCAGGGTGAAGACCGCGCGGCGGTTCTCCTCGGGCGCAAGCACAGCTGCATCGGCCTCGAGCCCGAGCAATCGCAGGCAGCGAGCGGCATGGCCTGCAGGGTCGGCCACCAATCGCTCGTACACGATCGACTCATGCGTGAAGCCACCGGCTTCCAGGGCCGCGGGCAACAGCGCGCGCTCCATCTCCACCACGCGGCGGATCGACTCGAGCGAAGCCGTCCATCCATCGTTG
>SYIB01000139.1 GCA_005798965.1 Planctomycetia bacterium | reverse complement strand
TCCGCCTGGAGGGCGATCCATCCCCAATCACCAACTTTGACGGATTGTGCAGGTCTCAGCCGGCCGGCTCGAGCACGATCGAGCGGGCTGTGGCGCCGGGCAGCAGTGGCGTGGGATCGCCCTGCCGCCAGGCGTTGTGCAGGCTTCGGTAGTGGGGCGATCGCGGGTCCCCCGATTGCCCGCCCGGGGTCTCGAGGATCCCGTCCGACTCACGACCGGGGCTGACGATGTACCGCGCGCTCGCGGCCGCCCGAGGAGTCTGGACGCGCACAGCGCGGAAGTGTCCCGGCTGCGGACCGTCATCGAGCGTGACAGTGGGCTTCATGAAGGCCGGCACCGCATCCACGACCGGGCTTGCGTACTTCGCCTTGTTGCGAGCGCCCCACGGCTCAGTACCGGGTTCGCGCGATGCTGCCGAAACGAGGGCCGAGCGGACGAAGTCGTCCCAGTCGGCATAGTCCGACGGGAGCCAGTTCGAAGGCCGGGCCTCGAGCACGCGGAGCCAAGGCTCGTCGTGCACAGACCGAAGTTCTGCGTTGGGGAGTGGACGGCCGGCCTGACGCTCCATCCATGCGATCAGCATCGCCGCGAAGCGTCGCTCAATCGTGCGCTGGAAGGTGGTGAGGAGCGCGACGGCAGGCTGATCCTCGTCGGCGCGACCATTCCACGCAGCGATCGTTCCGTGCAGAGCCACGAGCGCAGGATCGGTGGCCCCATCCAGTGCTTTCAGGGCGAGGGCACGGTACGGCTCGAGACCATCAAGCTCGGTGTCGAGCTGGATCTGAAGCATGCGGGCCTCGTCGAGCGGGACATCGGCTGCGAGCAGTTCCTGCACCCGGCGCGCGCGCTCGGGATGCGCCCAGTAATGCCCCACCACGTCGCAGCTTTCGATCGGCACAGTGCGGTGGTTCGCCGTCACGATGATGCCGGACTCCGGCGCCACGAGCTTGGGACGCAGTGACGGATCGATCGGACCCTGCCACGGGTCGCCGTCGATCGACGGTCGCCACGGCCGGCGTGGATCGTGTCCACGACGGTCCGGGATCCAACCGGTGATCACCCACGCGATGTCGCCGTGGCGGTCCGCAAGCATTGCGTTCTGGCTCGGTCCATACCAGCGCGACAGCAGGTCGACCGCCTCGCGCACGGTCTTCACGGTCGCCATGTCGAGCACCTCGAAGTTGATCGAGTCCGGACGCGCACCGACCCAGATGGTGACGATCGGACGCGTCACGCCGTCAGCGCAGGGCCGCTCGCCGGTGACCGTGCCCCAGCGGGTGGTGCGCTGCTGGATGACGGTCGGCTCGGCGCCACGCACGGCGATGGTGTGCGTGGCCGATCCGAACGGCTCGCTGCCGCCGCCCGGCAGGAGATAGCGGCCCGGATCATTCGGGTCGACATCAATGAGGGCCATGTCCTCAAAGTCGCCAGTCGTGTTGGTGAAGCCGACGGCGACATGGCCATTGCCGCCGATCACGATTCCGGGCACACCGGGAATGGAGAGACCGGTCCAGTCGACGCCCGGCCATTGCAGACGGCAGCGGTACCACAGGATCGGCGCCGTGATCATCAGGTGCGGGTCGTTGGCGAGGATCGCCCGGCCGTCCTTCGTGCGTGAGCCCGCGACGACCCATCCATTGCTGCCGGCCATCGCGGCGCGCTCGTCCCAGAGTGCGGCAAGCCGGTCAGTCCAGTCGAACATGGAGACCGGCTTCGAGCCCTCCTTCGCCGGCGCGTTGCCACCCTTGCGACCCTTGCCGCCCTTCTTCACCCCGCCGTCCTGCTTCGCCTCGCCGTCCTTGGGCTTGTCGACCACGATGGGCGTGCTGCGCTCGACCGCTGAACGCTCGATGTCGCGCAGTTCGAGAACATCGGCGCCCGGGATCGCGGGCATGGTCGGCGTGCTGCGGTCGGGCAGCACCGGGCAATCCATGCGCGACAGCGGCGAGCCAATGAATTCGAACACGGGAGCCGGAAGGAGATCGAGCGCTTCGGCGTAAACCGCATCGGCGCGACCCGTTCGTGCGAGAGCGTGGAACATGGACAGGTAGACGAGTGCGCAATCCTCGGCCTTCCACGGCTGTGGCGTGATGCCCAGAAGCATGTGCTCGAGCGGCAAGGCTGGCAGTGACGCAAGGCCTGCGTTCACACCCTCCACATACGCCTCGAGGATCGCGCGCTTGCGCGGGTCGAGTCGATCGACACAGGCGCGTGCAGTCTCGCGGCCACGGAGCGCACGGCGCTCCACGTCTCCGCCTACGGCCTTTTCGCCGAGCAGCTCGGCGGTCTCGCCGGCGGACAAGCGGCGCATCATGTCCATCTGCGCGAATCGATCGGTGGCGTGAGCAAATCCGAGCGCTCGTGCCGCATCGGTCTCGGTCGCTGCAGCGATCGTGGGAACATCAACCTCATCGAAGGTGATCGTGACCGGCTTGGAGAGCCCGGGCACGCTCGGTGCGGGACGCACGGCCGCATCAGCCGGGCCATCGGTCGCTGCGGCTCGGGGCGCGGGCGATGCAGCGAAACCCTCGATTGATTGCATCAGGAGCACGAATACGACAGCGAGGGCAAGGATCGGCATCGGCACAGGCTAGCCGCCACTCGTCCGAGCATGAACGTCGCAGCCAGACGGCAGCCCCCTGCAGTGTGGCGCTAGCCTGATCACATGGGCGCCACGCTCCATGTCATCGGCTCGTTGATGATCGATCGCGTGGTGCGCGTACGAGTGCTGCCGGCGCCGGGCGAGACCGTGATGGCACGCTCGGCGAAGATCCACCCAGGCGGCAAGGGCGCAAACCAAGCGGTGGCTGCGGCGCGATGTGGCGCGCGTGTGCGCATGCTCGGCAGGACCGGCGCGGAGGGCGCCTTCATCGTGCGGGAACTCCAGGCCGCGGGCATCGACACCGGGAGCGTCATGTCGGATGATCCAATGGCCGGCTTCGCCGCCGTCATGGTCGCTGACGGCGGCATGAACTCGATCGTGATCGCACCCGAAGCGAACGGCCGAATCAGCGGTGCTGACATCGATGCCTTCCTTGGGGGTGCCGCACATGGCGATCTGGTGCTGATGCAGAACGAGTGCAGCGGGCTTGGGCATGCGGTGGCGAAGGCGCGCGAACTTGGAATGAAGATCTGGCTCAACGCTGCACCCATGGGCGATGAGGTTCGATCGGTCGATCTCGGCGCGCTCTCGTGCCTGCTCGTGAATGAGCACGAGCTGGCAGCGCTCAGCGGCATCGGCGAGCCGGAGGCCGCGCTCGATCAACTCGCGAAGGCGTGGCCGATGCTGGACATCGTGGTCACGCTCGGTGCGGCGGGTTGGATCGCACGCGTGGGTGGTGCGCTCGTGCGCGGGCGCGCGAGCCCGGTCAACGCCATCGATACCGTGGGCTGCGGCGATGCGTTCGTGGGCGTGCTCGCTGCCCTGCGCAGCGAAGGGATGCCATGGATCGAGGCACTGGCGCGAGCCAATGCAGCTGGCGCGCTTGCTGCCACCATTGCCGGCGCGATCCCCTCGATGCCCTCAAGGGATGCGATCGAAGGGTTCTCGGGCCGTCAGCACCCATAGCGCAACCTGCGGACTGGTGAAGTATTCCCGGGAATGTGCATCCTTCCGGTGGATTCCGGCGACTACGGTGGCTGAATCCAAAGGAGACCACATGAACCGATTCGCGCCGTGCCTCGCCCTTCTTGCCGTCAGCCCCGTTCTTGCCGCAGAGATCGTGGTGCAGCAGGTCAACCTCTTGTTCGTACCGGCTGTGGTCACGGTGAATCCCGGCGACACCATCCGCTGGGTCCGCACCGGTGGCACCCACACGGTCACCAGCGGAAGCGACTGCACCGCCAACGGACTCTTCAACGCGCCGCTGAGCGCCTCGTTCCCGAGTTTCACCTGGGTTGTCCCGGCATCCACTGCGGGGACCACCATCCCCTACTTCTGCATCCCGCACTGCTTCGTGCAGTTCGGTTCCATCGTCGTCAACGCGCCTGCAATCCCGGGTGACCTCGACGGCAACTCGCGCGTCGATGGCGCCGATCTGGGCATCCTGCTCAGTGGGTGGGGCGCGACCGGTGCAGGCGACATCGACAACGACGGATCGGTCGGGGGCTCCGACCTTGGCATTCTGCTCGCCAGCTGGACGGGCTGATCTGGCGGCCAGGGGACCACGGCTTCAGGCCGTCACTCGCTGCACGCTCCCCATCCGCCTAGGACGATGCCGAGGTCGGCTCCATCCACCAAGCCGTCACGGTTGCAGTCGGCACGTGGCTCTTCGCCACCGTGGAGCCCCATGCGCTGAGCAGGGCCGCCAAGTCCACCCCGTTGACGATGTCGTCGAGGGTGATGTCGGCCACGCAGTCACAAACCTCGCTGGACGCATCGGCGCTGTAGGGGCCGGAGATGTTCGGTCGCGGCAGGTTGGTGCAGACGCGGGTACCGCGCAGCTCCAGCTTTGTGCCGCCTCCATCATCCACGCATCCGATGCCGCCCTCGGCCACGTCGGCGACGTTGCCGCTGACCTCGCAGTCATCGAGGACGAGGCGGGACGCGGCCGCGCCTTGCGGCACCCATGACACGCCCCCGGCGACGTTGTTCGAATCGTTGTTGATCACGTCAACCCGGGTCAGCACCGGAAGGCCCTCGACCAGATGCAGCGCGCC
>SYIB01000138.1 GCA_005798965.1 Planctomycetia bacterium | reverse complement strand
CCCTTGGCTGCGGCGGGCCCTTTTCTTCCCACACGCGCCAACGATGCCTACGGCAAGGCCCTTGGCTGCGGCGAGCCCTTTTCTTCCCACACGCGCCAACGATGCCTACGGCAAGGCCCTTGGCTGCGGCGGGCCGTCCGCGTGCACGCGCTAGACTCCCGGCCTCACATGACGATCTCCACTCGATTGCAGCCGCGGTACCGGTTCTGGATGGCGCTTTACACGATCATGTGCCTCGCCTTCGGGATCTGGGGCGGCTATGACTATTGGGTCAAGTACCCCGCTCTCGAGGCGTCCTCCCGGGACTACACCCGCCTCAAGAATCGGCAGGATGAACTCGCCTCAGCAGCCAAGAACCGCACGCTGTCCGATGACGAGACCAAGGAGTACGAAGCCGCCAAGGCTCGTCTGACCGCCGAGTTCGCCGAGCCCCCCACGCCTCCGTCGGGCTTCGACAAGCCGTTCCAACTGTGGGGCTACGTGATCGGCTGTGGCGTCATCGGCTTCCCATGGTGTGCCTGGCTGCTCGTCGGAGCCGCCCGGAAGAGGTGGACGCTCGAAGAAGATGGATCGCTGCGCACGCCCGAGGGAATGATCCCGGCCGAGCGCATCGTCGACATCGACATGGACAAGTGGATGAGCAAGTCCATCGCGGTCGTCAAGGATGCCGACGGCCGTGGGTACCCGCTTGATGACTACAAGTGGAAGAACATCGACAAGATCGTCGTCGAGCTCTGCCGCCGCTTCCACCCGGGCCAGTGGACCGACGAGGCCCGGCCGGTCGATGATGGCAAGGATGACGACTTCACCAAGGGCAAGGGCACCGAGGAGGCGCCAACGACGGAGGTCTCGCGATGAGCGTGCCGTCGCTCCAGGATCCCACCAGCGCCATCGAGAAGCGTGATCGATGCGGTGACCTGCCGCACCGCCCGCGCGTGCTTCTGGGCAAGATGGGGCTCGATGGTCACGACCGCGGCGTGAAGCTCATTGCGCGCGTCTTGCGAGATACCGGCGTGCACGTGATCTACAGCGGGCTCTGGCAAACGCCACGCAGCCTCGCGATCGGCGCTCGCGACGAAGACGCAGACGTCATCGCTTGCAGCATGATGAGCAACTCGCACTTGGTGCTCGTGCCCAGGCTGCTCGAGCAGTGCCGTGAGCTCGGTCGCCCCGACATGCCAATCAACGTCGGCGGCATCATCCCGCAGGAAGACGTGCCCACGCTGCTCTCGGCCGGCGTGCGTCGCATCTACCACACCGGGACTGGCATGGAGGAGATCGTGCAAAGCGTGCGCGAATGCGTGCGTGCGTATGCGCCGATCCAGTCGCCATCGACCCACGCCGTGCTCGCGCGCCAGATCAGCCTGGCGCACGCTGGCGCGCTTGGTCCGGGCGCGGTGCTTCGCCGCCCGGCGCGCGTCGTGGGCATCACGGGCTCGCCCGGAGCCGGCAAGAGCACGCTCGTCGCAGCGCTGGCCGCCGAAGCCGTGCGTCGCGGCGAACGCGTGGCCGTCGTGGCCTTCGATCCCATGAGCCCCATCACGGGCGGCGCGCTGCTGGGCGACCGGTTGCGCGTGGACTTCAACGCCGTCGACGAGAAGGTCTTCTACCGGAGCCTCGCGATCGTTGGCGAGGATTACCGCAGCCTGCCGCAGATCACGGGGCTGATCGGCGCAGCGGGCTTCGACACGCTCATCGTCGAGACCGTGGGCGCGGGGCAGAACGACGTCGCCATCCGCGAGCATGTGGACCGGACCGCAGTCGTGGTCGTGCCGGGCATGGGCGATTCGGTGCAAATGGACAAGGCGGGCATCCTCGAGATCGCGGATCTCTTCGTCGCCAACAAGGCCGATCATGCGGGCGAGGCCAAGCTCGTGCGCGAACTCCTCGACATCGCCTCCGGGCGCCGCATCCTCGAAACGATCGCGACCCAGGGCAAGGGCATCGTCGAGCTCTACGAGGCGCTGCTTGCGGCCTGAGTCGGAAGCGTTCGCCAGGGAGCCATCGTGCTGACCGCCCTGCTGGTGAGCCTCGGGATCATCGCCGCACGCCTCGTCGATGTCTCGATCGGCGTCGTGCGCACCGTCGCGATCGTGCAGGGCCACAAGGGCCGCGCGTTCGTGCTCGCATTCATCGAGGTACTCGTGTGGGTGCTCGTGGTGAGCAAGGTCATCCTCACCGTGCAGGATCATCCGTGGTACGCCATTCCCTACGCGCTCGGCTTTGCGCTCGGCAACTGGCTCGGCATGGTCGTCGAGGCGCGCCTGGCCAGCGGACATTCGGTGGTGCGTGTCTTCACGCGCAAGGGCGACGACATGGCTGCGACGCTGCGCGACCAGGGGATCACCGTCACCGTCTTCGACGGACGAGGTCGGGATGGCCCGGTGCAGATGCTCTTCATCGAGACACGCCGTCGCGGATCCAAGCGGGTTATTGAACTCGCACGAGGCGTGGATCCGACCTGCTACCACGTGGTCGCGGACATCAAGAGCACCAGCGCCAGCGCGCACTGAACTCGGCCGTCCCGCCGGGTCCATGCCCGCAGCAGGAACGACGCGCCGCGCGGCATGGATTGCGTCAGGGTGCACCTGTACACTTTGCGCCCCATGTCCACCGTCAACCTGCCTCGGAACACCAACCAAGCCCTCGGCATCGGACAGTACGCAATCGACTTCCTGAAGTCGGGCGAACCGGCCGAGTCGGTCTTGGCGCGCACCAAGCTCTTCCACGCCGATGCCGTGCTCTGCGGCCTGAGCGCGCTCGCGCTAGGGACGAACGCGCCAGTTCTCCTGCGCGGGGAGGCGCTGCACTACAAGAACAAGAAGCACGGTGCGACGGTCTTTGGCAGCACCAAGCGCGTGCAGCCGGAGAAGGCGATCGTCGCCAACAGCGCCGCCGTGCGTGAGTGGGATTCCAACGGCACCAACTTCGGCTTCAATCCCGGCTTGGGCCACACGGCTGGCGAGTTCGGCCACAACGACTTCTATCCGGTTCCGATCGCCGCAGCGCAGATCATGGGACTCGACGGCGCGGCCGCACTGCGTGGCATGGTCTGCCTCGACGAGATCCGCGGCCGGCTCGCCGAGGTGTTCAGCCTGAAGACCTACAAGATCGACCATGTCGTGCACGGCGCGATCGCCAGCGCCGCGACCTACGGCGCCATGATGGGCGCCACGGCCGAGCAGATCGAGAGCGCGATCGGCATGTTCGTCGCGCACCACATCCCCTGGCGCGCGATCCGCGCGGGCAAACAGCTCAGCGACTCCAAGGGTGCAAGCGCCGCCATCAGCACCGAGGCCGCGATCCTCTGCATGCGTCGCAGCATGCAGGGTTTCCTCGGGCCGCGCGACATCTTCCGCAACCCCGAGAGCATGTTCCGGCAGTTCATGAAGACGCAGGGCGACAGCCCCTTCGATCTCGTGCTGGGCTTCTCCGGCGATGACTTTGCAGTGATGGGCATGCACTTCAAGCTCGGTCTCTACGAGCACCAGAGCGCGGGGGCGCTGCAGGCGATCATCGACCTGGCTTTCGCCAACCGCGACATCCTGCAGAAGCCCGGCACCATCAAGTCCATCCGCATCGTGGCCTACGAGCCAGCCTTCGGCATCATCGGCGACCCAGCCAAGCGCGATCCCAAGACCCGCCAGAGCGCCGACCACAGCATGGTCTACATCGTCAGCACCCTGCTGCGGAAGGCGATCGAGGCGGCCGCACAGGACGGAGCCGAATCGATCGGCGCCGCCAACGACGACTGGTGGAAGCGCCTGATGCTCGGGCCGCACGACTACTCGGCCGATGCGATCAAGAACCCGCGTACGCGTGAGCTCATGGCCAAGATCGATTTCGCCCACGGCGGCGAGGAGTACGACCGTCGCTACCCCGACGGCATCCCGACCTCGGTGGTCATCGAGACGACCGACGGCCGCACGCTCGACAGCGGCCTCGTGATGTACCCGGCCGGCCATGCGCGCAACACGACGGCCGACTTGCGCGGGATCCTCAACGCGAAGTTCCGCCTGCTCGGCTCGCTCGGCCTGGCGAAGCCCTCGCGGCTCGTCGAGCGGCTGATGGCGATCGATGCCCTGTCGGCCAAGCAGATGGCGAAGCTCCACGACTTCGACATCCTCGACCGCGGCCGCTTCGAGTGAGCCGGCGCAGTCGCGACCGGCATGCGAAACACGGGGTGCCTGCCCGGGAGCCCCGCTCTGGGGCCGGTCGGCACTTGGCCGTCAACGCAGGGCGCGCAGCCTCATGCCGCCCTGCTGGCGCTCGAACTCGATCGCTTCGAACTTGAACTGGCCGTGCAGGTGCGGCGTGAGCTGGAGTTGGATGGTCTTGGGGCCGGTGGCGCGCGTGACGACGTCGGAGCTGAACATGCCGTAGTTGGTGCGGTTGAGGAACTCCATCACGGCACTGCGCTGCTCATCCATCCAGGCCGCGAATGCAGGTTCGCCGCCGCGCGCATCCCACTCCTGGCGCGCTTCCTTCGTGAGCATCTGGGCGTAGAACGGCGGATACTCGCGGTTGCGGATCGCGTTCTGCAGGTGCGCGATGACCTGCGCCGGCGTGAACGCCCGCAATTCGATGGTCCCATCCGTATGCTCGATGCGCAGTTCGAGCGCCGGTCCGCTCCCGTCGGTGGCACCGACTCCCTGCACGGATTCCTCCCTCGTGGGCGTCACGACCTCGGTCGAGCCGAACTTGTTCGCGGACACGGCGGGCGGGTCGCGGTAGACGATCCTTGTGCCATCGGGCAGCGTGTGATCGACTTCGTCCTTCGCCCGGTCGCTCAGCGGATTTCGGTAGCGGTACTCGACGCGCTCGGGTGCGCATGACGAGGCCAGCAGCGCCACGACCAGCAGCGCATGCCTCATCTGCGGGTTTCCGCCGGGATCGGCAGCCGATCAGGCAGATCGCGGCCGGGCGTCCACGCCAGACGCACGCGCCACGACGGGCTTGGCTCCGGCGCATCGAGACGCCAGTGCGTGCCTCGGCTCTCGGTGCGCTCAAGCGCTGCGCGCGCCATGAGGTGTGCCACGGTCAGCAGATTCTGCGCTTCCCATCCCGATGGCCGTTCAAAGACCGCATGCAGTCCGTAGCGGCCCCAGAACTCGATCATCTTGAGGACGTCCTCGAGCCGCGTCGCTGAGCGCTGGACGCCGACGTTGCGCCACATGGCACTGCGCAGGCTCGCCCGGATGTCGGCGACGTCCAGATCGCCTCGCTCGGGGACATCAATGCGGCTGTCGGTGTGTACCGGCACGGGATCGGGCAGCGCGTCGGCAGCGATCGCATGCGCGACGCGGCGCCCGAAGACGAGCCCATCGAGAAGGCTGTTGCTCGCCAGCCGGTTTGCGCCGTGCACACCGTTCGACGCACTCTCGCCGCAGGCATACAGGCCACGCAGGCTGGTCCGGCCGCACAGGTCCGTCAGCACACCGCCGATCGTGTAGTGCGCCGCCGGGTTCACGGGAATCAGTTCGCGCGATGCGTCGAGTCCGAATCCCGCGAGCATGCGATCGAGCCCGGGGAAGCGCCGCGCGACGAAGCCCTGCTCGCCTCCCCCGAGATGTCGGCAATCGAGGAACGCATGGCTCTGCCCGGTCCGCGCCAAGTGCTCGACGATGCCCCGGCTGACGATGTCGCGCGGGGCGAGCTCACCCATCGGATGAACGCCCTGCATGAACCGAGTGCCAGCTGCATCGACGAGCCAAGCTCCTTCGCCACGCACCGCTTCGCTGATGAGGTGGCGCGGTGCACCCGCGACGTAGAGGCTCGTCGGGTGGAACTGCATGAACTCAAGATCGGCCACCGTCGCTCCCGCACGCCAAGCCATGGCGACCGCATCACCGGTGGCCACCTTCGGGTTGGTGGTCTCGCGATAGACCTGCCCCGCGCCGCCGCAGGCGAGCACGATGGCCCGGGCCCAGACGATCTGCAGGCCGAAGCGGGGATGCCACGTCAGGACGCCGGCGGCCCGGCGCTCGCCCCCATCATCACGCGTCAGGACATCGAGTGCGAAGCACCGATCGAAGAGCCGAACGGCATCGAGCGCGCGCACCTTCGCAATGAGCGCGGCAGCGAGCGCAGCACCGGTCGCGTCGCCATCGGCGTGCACAATGCGGTCCTGACGGTGGCCACCTTCACGCCCAAGGCTGATGGTGCCATCCGCATCGCGGTCGACACGCATCCCCCACTCGATCATCTGCTCGACTTCGTCCGGGCCCTCCCGCACGAGCACCGACACGGCCTCGGGATCACAGAGCCCCGCGCCTGCCTCGAGTGTGTCCTGCTCATGGAGCGCGATGCTGTCCTCCGCGCTGCGTACGGTGGCGATCCCGCCCTGCGCCCAGCTCGTGCTCGACAGGTCGAGCGACTCCTTGGCCAGCACGATCACATCGCCATGCGACGACGCTTCGATGGCGCAACGAAGGCCAGCAACCCCGCTGCCCACGACGAGCGTGTCCGTGAAGATCTGCGGCAGCAGAGAACTGCGGAACGGGATCAGGTGACGACGCTGGATCGCGAGGGCAGTCACGGCGTTCGGACCGGGGCCGCGGCCCCCTCCTTCGATGGTTGTGGGTCGACAGTCACGATCTCTGTCCGAACGGCCTCGAAGGCAGTCGGGAGCGCGAAATCCGCGAGCCAGACTTGGCTCGTGTTCTCCGGGCCGCGCTTGCTGGTCCAGATCATGCGCTTGCCATCGGCGCTGAAGGCCGGCAGCACATCGGCACCGGCTGCGTGCGTGACGCGGAGCTTCGTCGAGCCGTCGCGCTGCATCGGCATGCCTGCCGCCGTCGTCCACCGTGCGCTGTCGATGAGGAAGACCTCGTAGTTCTGGTGGCCGAGCTCGCTCGTGGCATAGGCCATTGCCGTGGAGGCAGGGTGCCAGAACGGTCCCCAGTTGACGGTGTCGCCCATCGTGAGCTGGTGCACTCGGCTGACTCCCCGGATCCGGCCATCCGAGGTCCGATCGAGATCACCCACGAAGAGCTGCAGGTGGCCATCACCGGTTCGATCGCTGCGAAAGCAGATGCGGGACGAATCCGGACTGAAGAACGGGCCACCGTCGTAGCCGGGCTCACGCACGAGCGGCGTGGTCTCCCCAGTCTCGAGATCAAGCGAATACAGGTCACCCTGCCCCGTCGCCAGCGAGCAGTAGATGAGGTGACGGCCGTCCGGGCTCAGATTGCCTTCGGCCACGTAGGCGGTGCCATCACCCACGAGCGTCTTCAGGTCGGCCGGCACGATCTCGCTGCCCTTGGTGCGCCCCTTCAGGTCCAGCGAGACGATGCGCATCTCCGGGGGGAAGCTCCAACGGTAACGACCGGTGCCGCGCTGGTAGCCCGGCGAGTTGCTGGCGGTCGGTGCAACAAGCGTGGTCGCGAAGATGATGCGATTCGGATCCTTGGGGTCGAACCAGCCGCACGTGTTGGCACTGCCCTTGGGGCTGATGATCCAACTGTTGGCCAGGGCCGGCTTGCCATCGGTGCCCGTGACGAGGTCGGCGAGCACCATCGCATAGTGATCGTCCGGCGCCTTGCCGGCTTCCGGCTGCGGCACGCCTTGGAACAGCACGCGCTTGCCTGGCGGATCGATGTAGTTCTCGCCTGCGCGCACCCAGTCCCGGCCAAAGGTCAGCTGCACGGCATTCGTCAGGATCGGCGCTTCGGCGGCGGACCAGTCGGCGGCAGGATTCGATGGCTCCTTCGGGGCTTGGCGCTCATCCGCGGAAGAGCCGGCCGATCCATTCGGAGCCGTCGCACCCGTCGGCGAGATCGTCCCAACCTCCCTCACGGACCCAGTGCTGGATCCCGTGCAGGCGGCAAGCAAGGCAGGAGCAAGAAGCATGATCGATCGGTTCATGGTGCAATGGGGTCCGTGGCGCTGCCAACAAGTGTAGATCAGCCTCTTCCTGAAGGCATCGGGTTCCGTGTCCTCTGGAGTGATCGCTCGCTGCTTGTGCTGGACAAGGACAGTGGCCTGCTCAGCGTTCCCGGCATCGGCGAGCACAAGGCCGATTGCCTGGCCAGCCGTGCGGCACGATGTTTCCCTGGCGCGCGGATCGTCCACCGGCTCGACCGCGACACCAGCGGCTGCATCGTCATGGCGCTCGACGCCGACACCCATCGGGCGCTCAGCGTGCAGTTCCAGGATCGAACCGTCGAGAAGGCCTATGAGGCGCTCGTCCACGGCATCGTCACCGGCACAGGGGGCCTGATCGACCTGCCGCTGCGCAAGGACCTGGTGAACACACCGCTGCAGGTTGTCGACCACGTGCATGGGCGCTCGGCACAGACGAACTGGCGTGTGATGTCACGCGACGCGCAGCGTGGCATCACGCGGCT
>SYIB01000018.1 GCA_005798965.1 Planctomycetia bacterium | reverse complement strand
CCGATGAACAGCGCCCGCAGACGGGCGGCACTGTTCGGCTGACCATCGTTCCGTGACGGTCAGTGGCTTGTGGAGGCCGCGTGGGCGGCGATCAGTCCATCTCGTCGAGCATGCGCTCGATGGCCTTGTTCAGGACCACATCAGGGTCGTACGAGCCCTGCTGGAGCTGTTCCTTGATCTTGGAGATCTTGGCTTGCCGCACATCAGGCATGGCGCGGAGCTGATCGAGTCGGCGATCGTGCTCGGATGCGGGGGCGGGGTCATTGCTGGCGGGCGCAGGCTCGCTGCAGCAGTCGGTGGTCAGCCGCAACGCGTGGACTGCGGTGGTCGAACCGCAGCACGAGGTGCGATCAGTCAACACGGTGGCTGTGCTCAGGGTCGGGCTGAGGGCCGAGGTGCCGTCGTTTCGCAAGTCAATCGACATGGCAAACTCCAGGTAGACGGGCCTTGAGTCCTTCCTCGGCACCGCCCAAGGTTGTCAGGGACATCCATGGTGGCTGCGGCTGGATCACACACAACAGGATGTGTGAGCCGCAAAGGAGGGTATCGACACACGCCCGCCTCATTCTTGAGTGATTCAACGCCACCAACGACGAAGATCACGCGAAATCCCGACAGAATCCGTTTATCATCCTGCACCGCGCGTGGTCATCCACCGTCATCCCAGCAGCGCAGTGTTATGACCAATAAAACACCATTTTCATCCCTCTGGTTGGCCCTTCTGCTTGGGGTCTGCCTGACCCCTGGCTGCGCCGGACCGGAGTCCACGGAGTCCAAGCCAGCTACCGCATCCGAGTCGGCCAGTCTGCAATGGGATGACGAACTGCCCGAACCCGCCACGCCCAAGGCCAAGCAAGGAGCCAGTGCCACCACACGCCTTCCGCCCAAACGCTTTGCGCCACCAGGTGGGGCGGGCGCGTCCACGGCATCGACGACCGAGGGGCAATCCAAGACCGAGTCACCCGCCCGCTCGAACGCCCAACCAGCACTCGCCGACGAGCCCATCGACGAAGACCTCGCGCCGTTGCCGATCGTGCCCGACGCCCCTCGGACCGCTCGTTCACGGACGACGACCGATCTTGACCCAGACGGTGACGGCGAGGCCTGGGGCATCGTGCTGCAGACCTTCTCGCAGGATGACCATGCAGCACGTGCGCAGTCGGCGCTCAAGTCCATCCACTCACGGTGGCCACAGCTCGAGAGCGCCTATGTGCGACAAGTGGGTGGTGGCAGCGCGGTGCTCATGGGCACCTTCTCCAGCCCGACCGATCCAAGCGCCAAGCAACAACTCGACCAGGTCAAGCAGATGGTCGACGGTCGTTCGCGACCGTTCGCGCTCGCCATGCTCACACGCTTCGAGGCCAATCCCGGGGCCATGGGCCAGTTCGACATCCGCCGCGCACGCGAGCGGTTCCCCAACCAGAATCCGCTCTATTCAGTGCAGGTTGCAGTGTGGAGCGACCTCAGCTCGGGGGAACTCTCGCTCGCTGAGGTCAAGCAGCGTGCCGAGAGCTATTGCAAGCAACTGCGCACGCGCGGCATCGAGGCGTATGTCTTCCATGACGGTGGCACGAAGACCAGCAGTGTGTGCGTGGGGGTCTTCGGCAAGGACGCCTACGACCCACGCAGCACGCTCTACTCAGCCGAGGTCGAGGCCGTGCTTCGGCGCTTCCCCAAGCACTTGGTGAATGGCGAGCCCTTGATGCTGCCGTATGACAAGAGCGACCCGAGCAAGCTCCGCGCCCAGCCGCCCACGCTCGTCGAGGTTCCCAAGTGAGCAAGGCACCGCGGCCAGGCAAGGCTGCTCCTCGGCGCCGTGCCGAATCGACACCAGAGCCGCCGCCACCCGGCGGCGATGGTGTGCTGTCGGCAATCGCCCGCGTGGCGATCGACGATGGCCTGCTTGGCCAGGAGATTGCGCAGCGTCGGCTCGCGCAGGCGCTCGGCTCGGGCCGGCCGCACCATGCCTGGATCGTGTCGGGTCCGATGGGCGTGGGCAAGTGCACGCTCGCGGTGCGGTTCGCGGCGCTCCTGGTCGATCCTGAATCGACACTCGAATGCCTTCGATTGTTCGCGCCGCTGCGAGACACCCGCAGCGCGGAACTGTTGCGCCAGGGCACCCACCCTGATGTGCACCTCATCCGCAAGGAACTCGCTGCGACCAGCGCCGATCGCGAACTGCGCGATCGCAAGCAGCTCAACATCCCCATCGGTCTCTTGCGCGAGCAGATGATCGGCGGCTCGTCGGGTGATGGTCATGTGCACGAGTCCCGCGTCTCGCACTCGTCGGTACTTGGTGCTGGCAAGGCATTCATCATCGACGAGGCCGAGCTTCTCGATACGGATGGCCAGAACTCGCTGCTCAAGACCCTCGAGGAACCGCCGCCGCACACGACGATCATCCTCATCGCATCGCATGAGGATCGGCTGCTGCCCACGATCCGCAGCCGTTGTCAGCGCGTGCCGTGTGGCCCGCTTGATCCAGCATCCATGCAGGCGTGGGTCGATCGTCGGCTCGACCCTGCGACCCCGGCACTCGACTGGGTCGTTGGCTTCGCCGGGGGCAGCCCCGGGCTCGCCTTGGAGGCGATCGACCACGGGCTCCACGCCTGGAACGAGCAGCTCCAGGCGATCGTCACGGACCTTGAGCGCGGCACGGTGGGACCAGCGATGGCCGAGGCGATGTCCGAACTCGTGTCGACCTTCGCTGAGCGTGTCGTGAAGGCCAATCCCGATGCGAGCAAGGATGCAGCCAATCGCAAGGCTCTTGGGCTGCTCATGGCCGTGCTCGGGCGGATCGTGCAAGGCCGGCTGCTCGCGGCGTCTGCATCGGGTGCCATCGACCGCGTCGATGCGCTGGCTGCATGCGTCGATGCACTGGTCGATGCCGAGCGATCGGTCTCGAGCAACGTCAACCAGAAACTTGTGCTGGCCAACCTCGTTGCGCAGTGCGCACCGCTCCTGTCGCTGCGGGGCGGATGAGTGCATGACATGAGTGGGCACATGAATGAGGATGCTGGCGGGCAACACCCCGAACACGGCAGCGAAGGGATCACAGGACACCTGGAGATCGAGCGTGCCTGGCTCCTGCGCGGCGAGCCTGCGCTGCCCGCAGCTCGGGCATCGATCCGGATCGATCAGGGCTATCTGCTTGGCCCTGACGGCGTGCGCCACGGTGCACGCTTGCGCCGCGCCATCGACCCGGCTGGCAAGGTCCACTGCACCATGACCCGCAAGTCGGGCGTGGGCCTCGTACGCCATGAAGAGGAACACACGCTCGATGCGGCTGCGTTCGAGGAGCTCTGGCCACAGACACTGGGCCGTCGCTTGAGCAAAGTCCGTCACGTCGTGGCGCACGGGTCGCTTCGTTGGGAAATCGATGGCTTCATCGGGTTTGACCTGTGGCTTGCCGAGGTGGAGTTGCCGAGCGTGGATACCCCGGTCGAGCCGCCGGCGTGGCTTGCGCCATGGATTCTGCGCGAGGTGACCGAGGATCCGCGGTTTCGAAACAGTGCGCTGGCCTTGCGCGGCGTACCGCAGTAGGCGTGGGCGCGGTTATTCGTGTCCCTGCTTCCGCAATCGGCGATGCACCCGACGCGGGCGAGCCACTACCATTCCCGGCCCACGGAGCACCCATGGCCACTTTCCGCTGCACCATCGTTACCCCTTCCGACTCGCTGCTCGATGAGCAGGTCACCTACGCCACGTTCCAGGCCTGGGATGGCCAGAAGGGCGTTGCGCCCGGTGCGAGTGCGTTCCTGGCCAAGCTTGGCACCGGTGCGGCGCGACTCGATCTGGCCAGCGGCCAATCACGATGGTTCGTGATCGATGGGGGCTTCGCGCAGATGCAACGTGATGCCCTCACACTGCTGGTCGATGGCGCCGAGGATGCGGGCGCGATCGATGCAGGCAAGGCACAGACCGACTTGGTCGAGGCCAACGCACGCGCGAACGCCACCAACCAAGCGCCACTCACCCTCGAGCAGCGTGAACAGATCGAGCGAGCTCAGCGCCGCGCGGCTGTCCGTGTCGCTCTGGCCGGTCGAGGCTCGTGAGCGAGCACGACACCGAGCCCACCGCGGTGCGCGACGTGCCGTGTGCCGACCTCCCGCTGTCACAACGCGTCGAGGCCGTGCTCCTCGCAGCCGACCGACCGATGTCCGACAGCCGCATCGCGGATGTGCTCGGCCTTGAGCTCGGTGCACCGCAGGTTCGTGCTGCGATCGAAGAACTCAACTTGGGCTATGAGGCGACCAGTCGAACCTTCCGCGTCGAACAGGTCGCAGGCGGCCGTCAGGTCATGACGATCTCGGCGCTTGGGCCAGTCGTGGCCAGGCTCCGAGGGGAGCGAGCGCAGGCCCGCCTGACGCAGGCGGCCTTGGAAACGCTGGCCGTCGTGGCGTATCGCCAGCCGATCCTCCGCGCCGACATCGAGGCGATCCGTGGGGTGGCGTGCGGCGAAGTGCTGCGCAGCCTGATGGAGCGACGCATGGTGCGCATCGTGGGTCGCAGCGAGGAGATCGGGCGGCCCATGCTTTACGGCACGACGGGCGAGTTCCTGCGCACCTTCGGCATCGCGTCGATCAGCGACCTGCCGCAGGCCAAGGATCTGAAGGCGCCCTGACCGTCTTCGTGATGCTCGTGACGAGTTTGTGCGGCGCCTCGAGGCGACGCATGGTCTTGCCACTATGACGATGCTCACGCCGACCCAGCTCAAAAACGAAGCCGCGGCACTCGTGGGGAGCGCCGCGGTTTCGCGTGGGTAGATGTCACCGCTCCCTCCGCGGTGACAGAAAGAAAGAGTCCGTTAGCGGCGACGACGGCCGCCGAGGAGACCTGCTGCCCCGGCCAGCGCCACTGCGCCAGGCGCAGGCACCGAGACCGAGAAGGCTCCACTGAAGCTGGATTCCATGCCCGCCGAGATCGAGAGGCGAAGGCGCATGCCGACACCATTGGTCACCGAGCCAGCCGAGCCGTTGAATGACTGCGGGGCAAAGCTCGCGAGCGAGAAAGGATTGACTGTTTGGGTCGAGGTGATCACGCCACCGACCTGCGAACCGTTGACAAGGCCCGCCCAAACCGGCACGCCCGAGACAGCACCGAGCGAACCCGGGCTGAACGAGAAGTTCACGCCCTGGCCACCGGCGGAGCCGGCGTAGGTCGCACCCGCACCCATCGAGCCAGCCATCAGCACGCTGAGGTCGAGCACGAGCGGTGTCGTCGAGTTGTTGTTCTTGATAGTGAAACCACCTGAGACGTAGGCAGTCTCGACACCATTGACCACCGAGTAGCTGGTGATCAGGTTGCTCCACTGCACCAGCATGCCGTCGTTCGCCCAGAGGCCCGTGTGGGCAAAGCGACCGTCACCCAGGTCGCTCGCGTTGTTGCTGACGGTCTGTGCAGTGCCATTGGCCGAAAGATTGATGGTGGCGGCATTCGCCGAGATCGCGGCCGAGGCTGCGGATGAGGCCAGCAGCGTGGCGACGATGGAGGTGGTGATTGTGGTCTGTCCCATGTCTTTCTTCCCTCCTGTTGTGCCCGGCCTGCCTGGCAAGCCGGTCTCCCTTGGATCCTCTGTCGGAACGGTCCCGGGT
>SYIB01000017.1 GCA_005798965.1 Planctomycetia bacterium | reverse complement strand
GTCGAAGACGCCGATCATGGCATCGATGCCCGGCGCCCACTCGAGCATCTTGGCGCGGTGGCGCTGCACAAGGCAGCCGGCCACGACCACGCGCTGCAGCTCGCCGCGCTCCTTGCGCGCGATGGCATCCTTGATCACGCCCAGGCTTTCGTCCTTGCTGGCCTCGAGGAAGCCGCAGGTGTTCACGACGATGGCATCAGGCGAGTCATCCTCGTTGACCAGTTCGAGCCCATCGGCGCGCAGCAGGCCCAGCATCTTCTCGCTGTCGACGAGGTTCTTCGGGCAGCCGAGGCTGACGAAGCTGACGCGGGAGACGGTGCCGGTGGAGCTCATGGGCCCGACATCCTAGGTCAAGTGCAAGCCCGTCACGAGCGATAGAGGCGATGTTGCTGCGCGATCGCGGCCACGGAGGGGAGAATCCCATCGGGCGTCTCACCCCGGCCGAGCGCTGCACGCAGGCCGGTTGAGCTCAGGTCGACGGGGGCCACGGGCAGCAACCAGTCGGTCGTGTCGCCCAGCGCGTAGCGCTCGGAGAACTCCGAGAGCCATGCACGGACCTCCTCGGGCGTGTGGGGCGGCCGGATGACCACGGCAGGTCGTGCGAGGTCCAAGATCGCACGCCAGTCCCGCCAGCGGTCAAGCTGCATCAGCGCATCGGACCCGATGAGCAGCCGTACCGCGCGTGGTCCGTGCTCAGCGCTGCCAGGGATCAGCGGAAGCAGCGTGCGCAGCGTGTCGATCGTGTAACTGGAGCCCCCGCGCTCGAGTTCGCATCCACTCGCCATGATGGCGGCGCTGGTGCGCGGCATGCCGGTATCGAGAAGCGCGGCCTGGAGCATCTCCCAGCGCACCGCCGGCGGCGCGGCGTGCGCATCCTTGAGCGGATTCGCCGCCGCGGGCACGATGATCGCGCTCGATGCCGAGAGCGCGTGGCATGCCTCAATCAGCATGCCCAGATGGCGGCGGTGCGGGGGGTCGAACGTTCCGCCCATGATGAGAGCCGGATGCTCTGCGCTGCACGCCACGGGCGAGCCATCGACCGCATCGAGCATGTGCGTCAGCAAGGCCTGCGCACGGGCGAGCGCGCGCGCACTGCGCGCCTGCAGGGTCATGAGCCTCACGCCCAGGCTGGGCGACTTCAGCACGGCGGCCGCTGCGGCGGCGATCTTGGGATTCCCGTCCGCATCGACAAGGTCGAGCACCTCGATTGGCATGTCATCGAGCGGCCCGTCGCTGACGCCGCGCACGATGGTCCACGCCATGCCGCGCTTGATGGCTTCCTGCGCGAAGGCCCAGCACTCCATGTCGACGAGGCTCGCGTCGGTTCGTGCAGCGAACGCCATGCGATCGGCTGGTGAAGCGACGATCGTGTCGGCATGCCCGACGGCAGCGGTCGACTTCGGTGGCGCAAGCCGGGCAGTGGGAGAGTTCGTCGTCGCGCCGGTCGTGGCATCGACCACCCGGTCGATCACCCACGCCGTCTCGCGATCACAGGGTTCGCGCAGGCCGCCAGCGATGCCGAAGAGCACGGCGTGTCGCGGACGCTCCGGCAGGGCATCGATGCGAACGAACGCGCGATCGATCGCATCGCGACCGATGCCGCATTGGATGACCGGGACCGGGCGTCCACAACCTTCCGCCGCCTTGCGCTCGACCTGCATGGGACAAACGATGACGGACGACCCGGCGCGACCGGGGTGAAACGTCGGCAGGTTCTCGGGCGGCACGTGGACGAGGCTACCGGGGTCGGAAGGCAGTGGGGTGTGCGACGGAACTCCTCGCCACGGCGGGCGAAAGTCGCTATAGTCTTTCCCCGTCCACCGACTGGCCCCATCGTCTAGCCCGGTCTAGGACATCTCCCTTTCACGGAGAGGACAGGGGTTCAAATCCCCTTGGGGTCATTCACCTTGCAGCCCCGGCATCCGCCGGGGCTGCTTCGTTTCATGACTTGCCGCAACGGCTGGTGCAGCTGGCGCTGCGCCGAGCGCCGCCGTGCGCGCCCAGGTTCGTGGGGGAATCCTCCAAAGCCTCGCGTGACTCCCCCCGGCCCGGTGGTAGGTTTCGCGATCCCTTCGGGGCTCAAACCATGAAGAACCTGACCTCGCTGCTTGTCTTGGGTGTGCTGTCCTCGTCCGCGCAGGCCGCCACCCGCTATGTCAACGTCGCACTCACCACCGGGGCCGATGATGGCTCGAGCTGGGAGAACGCCTATCGCTCGGTCGATGGCGTTTCGCGCGCCCTGACCGCGGCAGTCAGCGGCGACCAGGTCTGGGTCGCCAAGGGAACCTACGAGCCGACGTCGGGAACCTCCCGCACGGTCTTCATCACGATGAAAACTGGCGTGGCTGTCTACGGAGGCTTCGTGGGGACCGAGACCGAGTTTGCCCAGCGTGACATCATGGTCAATCCGACGATCCTCACCGGCGATCTGTCCCGCAACGACAACGGTACGACCACGAACCTCGCCGACAACTCGTACCACGTGGTCTCTGCGACCGGCGTCGCGAACACGGCGATCCTCGACGGCTTCACGGTCACCGGCGGCTACGCCAACGGCGCGACGGCGTCGAACTACGACAAGGGCGGCGGGATCATCATCCTGTCCAACGGCCAGCCCTCGATCCGCAACTGCCGCTTCATCGGCAATCGATGCACCTTCGGCGGCGGTGCGGGCTACGTGCTGAGCGCTGGTGGATCCTTCATCGACTGCGACTTCATCGACAACCTCGGAGGTTCGTATGGCGGAGCCTTCGATACCAATGCAGGCGCAGTGACCTGGACTGGATGCCTCTTCCGCAACAACCAGGCGGCGCGCGCGGGCGCGATCGAGACCTTCGGCGTGGCGAGCCGCTCGATCACCAACTGCGTGTTCATCCAGAACAGGGCTACGAGTTCAAACAGCGGCGGCGCGATCTGGTCTGGCAACAGCGCCACGGTGACGGTGCGCAACTGCACGTTCGTCGCCAACACGTCGGCGACCACCACCGGTGCCGGCTACCTGAATACCGGCGGCACCTCGAACCTGGCCAATTGCGTGTTCTGGAACAACTTGGGTTCGACCGGCAGCACCACCAACAACCAAGTCACCACCTCCGCCGGCACGACGACGGTGTCGTATTCGCTCGTGCAGGGCGGGACGACGGGCACGGGCAACATCAGCACGACGCCGCTCTTCGTCGATCTGGCGGCCTTTGACCTGCGCCTGCAGCCGGCATCGCCCGGCGTGGACGCAGGCAGCAGCTCGCTGATCCCTGCTGGCATCTTGGTCGACCACGATGGCCTGCCTCGCCGCGTCGACATTGCGTCGGCCGCGGACACCGGCGTCGGTCCGCCGGTCGTCGACATGGGCGCGTACGAGACGCAGGCACCGCCGCCGCCTGCGTGCCCGGCGGATGTCAATGCCGACGGTACCGTCGATGGCGCTGACTTGGGCCTGCTCGTCGGCAACTGGGGCGGTTCGGGTGCGGGGGACATCGATGCCAGCGGCACGGTGGACGGCGCCGATCTGGGCCTGCTCCTGAGTGCGTGGGGCGCCTGTCCCTGAGCGATCGGGGCGTAGCATCGGCTCCATGTGGCTCGAACTGGCTGAACGCCTGCTCGGCGTGAGAAAACTCCGGGCGCTCGAGAGGGCGGCGCGCGTGAGCGGCGAGTCCACGATTTTCCACGGGCTCCTCACCGAGGGCCGCCGTGCGCTCAACCTGACCGGCAGCATGGCCGAGTCGATGCCCGCGACCGGCCCCGTCGTCGTGGTGGCGAACCACGCCTTCGGGCTCTGGGATCCCTGCGCCATGTGCGCCCTGGTGGCGGAGCGCCGGCGGGACCTGCGCATCATGGCCAACGAACGGCTCATGGATGTGGACTCGCTGCGGCCCTGGCTGATCGGCGTCAATGTCATGGGCGGCCCCAATGCCCGGACCACCAACATGCGGGCGCTCCTTGAAGCCATGCACTGGCTCGCCGATGGACACGTGCTCTGCCTGTTTCCCGCGGGCGAAGTGAGCCACCGCACCAAAGATCGCCCAGTGAGCGTGGACCCGCCGTGGTCGCCCAACGTCGGTCGCCTGATGATGAAGCACAGGGCGACCGTTGTGCCCATGTGGTTCGAGGGCGGGAACTCGCCGTGGTTCCACCGGCTTGGGATGGTGCATCCGATCCTTCGCACCGCACAGATCCCACGGGAGGCGGTGAAACAGTTCGGGCAGCCGCTGCGCGTGAGCATCGGTCGCCCGATCCCGCACGAGCGCATGGAGCGCTTCGGCGATGCACAGAGTGTGACCGACTACCTGCGGGTGCGCTGCGAGATGCTCGGGCGCGACCTGCGGCAGCGTACGGTCAAGGCACCGGCACTCGGCCCCCAGGAGCCGCTGATCGAGCGCGCGCTGCATGCCCCCGATGCGCTCGAGGAGGAACTGCGGGCACTGCCGGGCACCGAGCTCTATCACAGTGAAGGCCCGTACGACATCTACTGTGCGCGCGCGTCGCTGATTCCGCGCGTGCTGCACGAGATCGGCCGATTGCGCGAGGTGACCTTCCGTGCCGTGGGCGAGGGCAGTGGCCGCGCGATCGACCTGGACCAGTACGACGGCAAGTACCGGCATCTTTTCATCTGGCAGCGCGAACGGCGCGAGCTTGTTGGGGCCTACCGCCTGGGCATGGCGCGCGAACTCATGGGGCAATCGGGGATCAAGGGGCTCTACCTCTCGAACCACTTCGAGTTCGCGCCCGAGATCCTGCCGCGGCTCGAGGATGCTCTCGAGATGGGTCGCGCCTGGGTCCGCGCCGAGTACCAGCGCCAGCCGCTGCCGCTCTTTCTGCTGTGGCGGGGGATCGCCCTGTTCATCGCGCGGCATCCCCGCATCAGCTCGCTGTTCGGAACCGTCAGCGTGAGCGATGATTTCCAACTGGCCAGCAAGCATGTGATCGTGGCGTTCCTCCACGCCACCCGTCGGGCGGACGATCTGGCTGAACTGGTGCAGGCCAAGGACCCGCCCGTCGACTTCGGTGCCGATCACGGTGATCCCGACAGTTGGCGGAAGTCACTCGGTCAGGTGTCCGAGCTCGAGCACCTGGTCAGGGAGATCGAGGAAGGCCGCCGCACGGTGCCCGTGCTGATCCGCCAGTACCTGAAGATGGAGGCGCGGGTCCTGGCGTTCAACGTCGATCGTGACTTCGGCAATGTGGTGGATGTGCTCATGTGGATGGATGTGCCGGCCATCCCGGAGCGCATGCTGCGCATCTACATGGGCCAGAAGGCGATGGAGGAGTACCTCGCCTTCCAGGCAGCGCGTCGCGAGTAGCCTTCCGGCATGCAGCACGAGCTGACCTGCGGCCAGCCACCTCACCGGAGCGTGATCCGCATCGAAAATGATGCGACCGACACCGTTCGTGAGGCGCTCCGTGCGCGTCGACCCGGTGGGCCGGTCGCCATCGTGGCGGACCAGTCGGTGGTGGCCCTCGCCGGACGCATCGGTCATGCGCTTCAGGGGATCGGCATCGATGCGAGGATCTGCACGATGGTCGCCGACGAGCGCGCCAAGTCGCTCGAGACCGTCGGTGCGCTCTCGGCCCAGCTGCTGACGCATGGGATCACGCGATCCGGTGCCGTGATCGCCGTCGGCGGGGGAATCGTCGGTGACACGGCGGGTTTCCTTGCCGCGACCTACATGCGGGGGGTCCGCTGCATCCAGGTGCCGACCACGCTCCTGGCGATGGTCGATGCGGCGATCGGCGGCAAGACGGCGGTCAACGTCGCGATGAAGGACGGCAGCCTCGCCAAGAACGCGGTCGGCGCCTTCGCGATGCCGGAACTGGTCGTGTGCGATCCCGGGTCGCTGGCGACGCTGCCGCCCCGGGAAATGCAATGCGGCCTCGCCGAGTGCGTGAAGCACGCGCTGCTTGCCGATGCTGAATTGGCCGAATGGTTGGTCGCCAACGCGATGGCGGTGGTGGGCAAGGACACCGCGGCGATCGCTGCACTGGTCGCCAGGGCAGCCGCCGTGAAGGTGGCCATCGTCGATCGTGATCCGACCGAGCAGGGGGAACGGGCGCTCTTGAACCTTGGGCACACCTATGCCCACGCCATCGAGGCCCGTCACGATGATCGCATCAAGCATGGCGAGGCGGTGGCGATCGGGCTGGTCGCCGCGATGACCGTGGCCAGCCGCCTCGGCCGCGTCCGGCATGCGCAGGTCGAGGCGCTGCAGGCGCTTCTGGAGCGTGTCGGGTTGCCCACGAGGCTGCAGGATCTGGTTCCAGCGCCCGACGCAGCCGCCACGCTGCGTCGTTGCATGGACCTCGACAAGAAGCGCGCCGGCAAGGGTTTGGTGCTCGTGCTGCCCCAAGGGCCTGTCGGCGCGGGCCTGGTCGAGGCACCGCCTGAAGAGGCCGTGCTGGCCGGATGGTCGGCGGTCGGGGCAGCGTGAGGGCGGCCGGATGAGCGGCCGATCGACGTTCAGGTACCGAAACTCGACAACAGGATCCCAAGGTCGCCGCCGTCCACCTGCCCGTCGTGATTCAGATCTCCGGCGCAGCCAAAGGTGGCGGTGCACGGTCCCCATTGCGAGAGGATCACACCGAGGTCGGCACCATCGACCGAACCATCGGCGTTGAGATCGGCAGGCCCAGGCAGCGACGACCTCCAGGCACCACGACCATAGGTTGCGAGCAGAACGGTTCTCGACGTGGCGTTGATCTGCAGTTGGCTCGTGTTGACGTTCGGCAGCGTGGATCCGCTGCGGATCCACGTCACACCTTGGTCAAAGCTCGCATAGACGCCCGCGCCCGATCCAACCACCATCCCCGGCAATCCTCGATCCCAGTCGATCGCGAGGCACTGCGCGGTGATGCCGCTCGGCAAGGTGCCGGTCACCGATTGCCAGGTCGTGCCGTTGGACGTTCTGAGGACCCTCGTGCTGGTGCTGGCCACGCGACAGATGTAGGCGGTGGTCGGATCGCCGGGCATCGGACAGATGGTGCCGATCGCGACGTTGTCGGCCGAGCGTGCCTGCAGCCAGGTCGCGCCGCCGTCGGTCGTGCGGTAAACGCCGCCGCGACTGTTGCCCACCCAAAGATGTCCCGGGAGTCCGGGGACGGGAGCGATGCAGGAGATCGTGCCACCGCTGGCCACCGTGGAGGTGCTGATGGCGGTCCAGGTGTTGGCGGTCGGGGCAGCTGTGTTCATCCAGACCCGGTTCGAGCCCGCGTAGAGCGTGGTGGGGGAGCTCAGATCGAGTGCGATGGGCGAGATCCAGTCACGGTTGTCCCCCGACCACGGCCCGGTGATCTCGAAGCAGCTCGAGCCGATGCAGCGGTAGACGACGAGGTAGGGGTAGGTCGCCCACGTCAGCGACGATGACGCCGGATCGGTCTCGCAAGCTCCGCCGTCGCCGCCGACGGTTTGCGTGAACGTCAAGGATGACGAGGTCTTCCGTGCGGAGCCAGCGTCCTGCGTGCCGATCACGATGGTGTTGGTGAGCGTGTCGTGCTGATCGATGGCGTAGATCTGGACGGCACCAAGGTTGCCGCTGCGGTTCTGCCATGTGGAGCCCACGCGCCGGGAGACACCGCCGTCATGGGCGAACCAGGGCACGCCGTCCGCGCCCCACGCGATCCAGTGGTGATCGGGATGGATTCGTCCGCCACTCGAGGAGATGTCGGTCCACGATGCACCGGCGTTGGTGCTTTCGACGATGCCGGCGACGCTGTAGGTGTCGACGCCACCGCCGAAATAGTGGTTGGGGTTCGCCGGATCGATCGAGATGGAGGCGTCGTACCAACCTTGAGGTGTTGGAAAGTTGGGAACGCCCGGCAGGAGCGACCAAGTCGCCCCGTCGTCGGTGGTGCGGTAGAGGCCAAGGAGCCCACCGCTGCCGTTGATGAACAGTGCGAGTAGCGTGGATGGCTGCGATGGTGCGACGGCGAGCACGATGCGAAAGAGGCCGGTGGTCGGCAGCCCGCCGGCGAGCTTGGTGAAGTTAGAGCCCCCGTTGGTCGACTTGTAGATGCCGTTGCCGTACCGGGCGACGTACACGATGTTTGGATCCGCAGGATGCACGACCAGGCTTGAGCAATCCGACCCGAGACCGATGCCAGAGGTCCACGTCGTGCCCCCGTCTCGGCTGACGCGGTAGCCAAGCGATCCTGTCCAGTGCACGGCTGTCGGGACGGCTGGATCATCACTGGGGACCACGGCGATGCCCGAACACTGTGCGGCGCCCAAACTCGAAGCCCCCAACTGCGTCCACGTTTGTCCGCCATCGAGTGATCGAAGCACGCCCGCACCGGTTGTGAATTCTGTGTACTCGCCCGTTCCTGCCCAGATGGCATCCGGGTGCTGGCGGTCCATCGTGATGGCACCGTGGTTCAGGATTGGCGCTTGATCACTGACAGGGGTCCACGACACCCCCGTGTCGACGGTCTTCCAGATCCCACCGGATGCGCTGGCGGCGTAGGCGATGGCCGGGTTGGTCGGGTGGCAGGCGATGCCCACCACGCGGCCCCCGGAACTCCCGTTGCCCGCCCAGTAGTCGTTGGCGAGTGGCCGCGGGCCGATGAACGTCCATGAGAGCTCGGCCCCGGGCGCCAAGCCCGCCGTGCCATCGAGGACGGCTTGAGGGACCGCTTCACCGACGATGCGAGGGTGGCCCGGGGGCGGTGGGCCGTATCCCTTGCGCTTCCGCGGGTTTTCGCCGGAAATGGTGCGCAGCGGCGAGCCGTCGGGCGCGCGCACGGCGGGCGGAGCGCACGCCGCACAAAGCACCGACGCGACCGCAGCCACAACGATTCCAGCCGGACAAAAAGACAAGACAACGCCCCGGGTTGATTGCATGTCGCGGAGATTAGCGCGACCCGCCCTCGAGTCAACGGAATCCCCGTTCCAGCACCGTGTGTTCACGGTAAAGTCCGAAGGTTCAGATGATCGCGCGGGGTTCGACGCCCCGTCCGTGTGGAGGCCTCTGGAGCAAGGATGCGAGTCTCGGCCATTGTCAATCAGAAAGGCGGCTGTGGAAAAACCACCACGGCTGTGAACCTTGCTGCCGTGCTGGCGTCGCAGGGGGTGCGTGTGCTGCTCGTCGACCTCGACCCGCAGTCGCACTGTGCGGTGTCGCTCGGCGTGCCCGCTGACCGCATCCAGCACTGCGT
>SYIB01000137.1 GCA_005798965.1 Planctomycetia bacterium | reverse complement strand
TTCCAGGGCTGCGTGGCATCGACCGAGTCGTTGATCCACTGCAGGAGCGACCATCCCTCCGGGATGTCCACGCCATTCTGGTCGGTGCGGCGGATGTACTTCGTGCCGTCCATGCGGAGTCCGTCCATCCGGAACTCCTCCAGCCACATCATGCAGTTGTCCTTGATGTAGTTGCGAACCTCGCCGCGCGTGTAATCCGGCCGCGTGTTGCCCCAAGGAGTGTTCAGGCGGAAGTCGTTGAAGAAGTAGCTTCCCCCACCGGTGCCCGAATACCAGTGGTCGAAACGCCACAGGTCCATGTCGTTGGGCCCAAGGTGGTTGAAGACCACGTCGCCCATCACGGCGATGCCGCGCGAATGCGCCTCGTCAATGAAGGCCTTGAGGTCGTTCGGCGTGCCGTACGCGCTCTCCACGCTGTACGGATACGACGGGTTGTAGCCCCACGAATAGTCCCCCGGGAACTCATTGATGGGCATGAGCGCGATCGCGTTCACGCCCAGATCCTCAAGGTGCTGCAGCTTCTGGCGAACGGTGGTGAAGTTGCCAGGCGTGCCAGCCGTCGGGGCGAAGAACGCACCAGGGTGCATCTCGTACATCACGAGCTTTCGCCACGGCGGCAAGGTGAACTGGTGCTGCCACGTGTAGGAGGCCGGGTTGTAGATCACCGAATCGCCCACCGAGCTCGTCAGGTCACGCGCGCGGGGATCGTTGCGCCACGCCGAGCTGGTCCCGCGCTTGACGAAGAACTTGTAGCGCTGGCCAGCCGTCACGAAAGCAACATCGCCGCTCCAGTAGCCGTTGAACTCGTTGCTGAGCGGATACTGGGTCGAATTCCAGCCGTTGAAGGTTCCCCCCACGGCCACGCTGTCCGCGAACGGGGCGAAGACCCGGAAGGTGGTTCCGTACTGGCCGCTGGCCGAGTATGGAATCGCGCCAATCCCGGGGCGCGTGGACGGCGGAAGGGCCACGACGGGGGCGGTACAGGTAAGCACAGCGACAACGGTTGTCAGGGTGCGGGCCATCATGGCTGCGAAGTCTAGGTTGGGGCTCGAGGCGCGCCACTTTGCGATCAAAAAAAGACAAGGGTCCCCCGCGGGGGACCCTTGGTGATTCCAAAACATCACGTGAACGACTCAGGGCTGGCACGGGCCCCATGCCGCGAGCATGGCACCCAGGTCGCTGCCACCGACCGAGCCGTCGCCGTCGAGGTCGGGGGACGATCCGCCCCAACCAGCCAGCAGCACGCCGAGGTCGGCACCGCCGACTTCACTATCTGCGTCAAGGTCGGCCGGGCATGGGTTGCCACCGCCGCCGGCCGACACGGTCACGTACTGCAGGCCGGGGATCGCCTCGAAGTTGACCAGACGCGGCTCGGCCAGGTTCGGGCAGCCGTTGCAGCCACCGGTGAACTGGTTCGAGAGGTAGTCGTGGCCGCCACCATTGACCATGGCCATGACCTTGATGTCGCCCGTGCCGGGGTAGCCGATGATGTTCAGGGGAAGCTTCACCTCGATGCCGGTGCTGCAGCCCGTGCCGCTGCCGGTGGTGGTGGTGCCGTCGTACGCGGGCACGCCACCCGTGTTGCTGTTGTTGGTGGAGATCTCGACGCCTTCGGCGCTCACGATCGCAAAGCCTGCAGCAGCGCTGCCGATGTAACCGCCAGAACCGCCACCTGCAGTCAGCATCTGGGCGATGTTGGCGTAGCAGGTGTTGGGGGTTCCGCCGTTCGTCGTCGTGACGTAGAAGTCAGCCTCGAAGCCCGCGTCAAAGGTCAGGCCGGGGTTGGTGGCATCGGTGCCCATGCGGTTGAGGCCGTTGAAGTCGACGTCGGGGTTGTCGGCACGCACCGTGTTCTGCCCGCCCGACGCGCAGTCGATGAAGAGCTCGAACTTGTTGAAGTTCGATTCGAGGTTGCCGCCAATGAACAGGTAGAGGAAGCCGCCCTGCACATCGAGGACCGCGTGCATGTTGTTGACTTCGCTGCCATTGCACTGGCCAATCAGGCCGTCGGTCGCGTTGCCGAACTGTGTTGCGGTGTCCTGCGCCCAGAGTTCGGCGCCGTACACGGCTGCATCGAGGGTGCCATCGACAACGATCTGGGCGTGGGCCGAAGCCGCGCAAGCAAGGGCAGCTGCCGACAGGATGAAAGTCTTCACGGATCGATCTCCTCTGGAATCTTGTTCGCAACGAATGGTTGACCTGGGAGCTACGGCGCCCAGATCACGGAATGCCGGACGCGAAAAGATAAGCCTAGAGCCTCACTCCGCAAATGGAATCTGGACCGAATGCGAGGAGGAAGCAGCCGCAAGCGGCGCCACCCTCGGTGCCGTGTTGACAGGCGAAGGCACCTTCCCCGGCGCTTGCGAGGATGCCACCACAGGAACCCCCGCGACCACCACCGGAGGCGGCGTCAATGGATTATGGGCCCCTGCTGCCAAGATCTGGCTTGCGACGACCTTGCGACGCAGGCTGGCGACCACCGAGCGGCCGGGCTCAAGGGCATCCACTCGGTCGAGGTAGCCGGTCGTGCGGTCGAGTTCACCGCGCGCGAACGCCGCACCGGCGGCAAGCACGTAGCCGTCGGCGGCATCGGGCTGTCGAGCCATGAGCCACGCAGCGGACCGTTCCACGCGAGCCCAGTCGCCGCACGCCCAGGCGGCCTGGCCCAGCAGCACCATGTGCTCGGGCGTGGGCTCTCGCATGGAAAGCTCTGCCGTCACGAGCTGATCTCGCGCCGCAGCAGCCGACCCCGTCATCATGAGGCATCGGGCACGGAGTCGCTGCATGTCCTCGCGCTCCGCAAGCTCGGTTGAGGCTGGCTTGGACAAGGCATCGAGGCATCCACGCCAGTCACCAGCACGGAACATGCGCCAGACCGATTCCTCGGCAAGACCGTCGCCTGACTGCACCGCGGCCTGCCGGGCGTGCTGCAGGGCACGCGCTTCGTCACCATGCAGTGCGTGAAGCTCGGCATGCAGTGCACTCAGCGCCGCCGATTGACCGAAGAATTGGTCCGCCGTGCACAAGCGCTCCTCGGCGCCCGCAAGGTCATCCATGGCGAGGCAGCATTCCACGCCTGCCGCCGCGTACTGCAGGCGCGACGGCTCGAGCGACCATGCGGCGTCGTATCGCGCCAAGGCAGTGGCATCATCGGAGCGGCGCTGCGCCTCGACGCCGAGGTAGTAGAGGCACTCGTGGCAGGTCGGGTCGATGGTGAGCGCGTACTCGAAGGTCCGCTGCGCACCCTCGTACTGCCGCATTTCCTGCTGGATGCGGCCGCGCAAGGCCATGTAGGAGGCATCCTGCGGAAACCGCCGGATCGACTGATCGATGGTGTCGAGGGCGAGCTTGTACTGACCGTTGATGAGGCACTGCTGCGCCTGGTCGTAGGCGATCTGCGCACCGGCGCGATCGAAGCGATCGTTCGCCGCGCGGCGATTCTCGATGCCGCGCGCAGTAGGGCCGTGGCAGCCCGCGGCGATGATGGCACACAGTCCGGTCACGAACAGCACCGAGGCACGTGAAGGGATGATCATCATGGCGTTCCTCCGTTGGCGGGAGTCGTGGGAGCGACGGCAGCGGGCGTCGGGGTGGCGGGAGTGTGCAGCGTGGGTGCAGGCACAGCCTGCGGCGCGAACTGCTGCGGCGATGGTTGAGCGTGCAGCTGCGGGATGGCCGTGTCCTGAAGGATCAGATCCATCTGTTCTCGCCACCCGCCCGGCACGGTCACCGCCGCACCTTCGCGGATCCGCATCATGGCAGGGAGCACACTGTCTTGGCGGAGCGCGCTCTCGGCGTAATGGAGCGCCTTGGCTGCATCGCCGTTGCGCAGCGCTTGCTCGGCCTTGATCTGGTGGTTCCAGACCAACTGCTCGCGTGTGAAGGGCAAGAGTCCCTGTCGTGCACCCACCCGAACGGACTCGGAGAACTGCAGCGCAGCGCGACCTTCCGCAGTCGACTTCTCGTCGCCCATGAGCGTGGGGGTGACGAGAAAGAGGATCTCCGACTTCTTCACGATGTCATCCTGACCGGTCAGGGCATCGCCGAGGACCGGGATGTCCGACACGTACGGCGTCTGCCGACGGTTGCTGATGATCGTCTCGCGGAAGAGACCTCCGAGCACCACGGTCTGACCGTCGCGCACGCGAACGTTGGTCTTGACTTCCTGCTTGAATTCGTTGGGAACCTGGTACTCCTCGCCGTTGTAGGTCAGGTTCTGCAGCTTGTAGTCGCTCACGCTCGGCGAGAGTTCCAGCCGGATCATGCCGTCATCGGTGATGAACGGGCGAAACATGAGCTGGATGCCCACATCGAGGAACTCGACCGTCTGCACGCTCACGTTGTCGTTCACCGTCGTGCTCAGGTAGGCCACGCGCTCACCGACGTTGACCCGTGCACGCTGGCGATTCAGGCAGGTCACGCTGGGGCGGGCCAGGACGTTCGAGTCGCTGACCTGGTCCAGGATCTGCAGGAACGCCGAGACATGGTTGCCCAGGATCCCGACCTGAAAGTTGGGGCTCGTGCTCGGAGGTGCCTGGAAGTTGCGGACGGTGCCTGACTGGGCCTGATCGGGGTAGTTCGCGCCTTCGAAGTCATCCGGACCGCTGATCAGGCTGTCCACGATCGATTCGGGACCGTTGAGCACGCTCGCGAAGTCAACGCTCCCTGCAGCGGCAATGTCAAGGCCGTAGGCACTCGCATCATCGATGGCGGTCTCGACGACCATGCACTCGACCCTCACCTGCTTCGGTGCCACATCGAGCTTCTCGATGAGCTGCCCGATCCGGTCCACGTTTTCGACGAAGTCGAAGACGAGGAGCTTGGCCTCGAGCGCGAAGTCGTCGGCGCCGATGTCGTCGAAGTCAGGCTGCATGCCGCGCGGCACGGTGCCGCGCACGGTCATGCTGCCCTTCTCGCTGATGAGCGGCTTGGCAAAGGCTTCTGCATCCGCTGCACCGAGGAATTCCAGCGAAAACACGCGGCTCACCATCTGCCGGCGTGCCGCATCGAGTTCGGCCAGCTCCTTCTTCGTGTAGACGAGGATGAAGTCGCCTTCCTGCCGGCTGGCAAACCCGCGCACCTCGAGCACCGCCTGCAGGGCGGCATCGAAGGGAACATCGAAGAGGTTGACCGTGACCTTGCCCTTCACGCCCTCGCTCGCCACGATGTTGCGTTGGGTCTTGATGCTGAACAGTTCGAGCAGCGTCACGATGTCCATGCCCTGCGCCTGCAGGGTCACGGTGCCGTGAGGGGTGATCTCGATCATCGGCGGGGGCGCGGCCTCGGCAGGCTCGGCTGCAGGGGCTTCAAGCGCAGGCGATTCCTGCGCAGTGGATGCTGCGCCAGCGGGTGCTGGATCCGGCGTTGCCGGAGCGGCGGCAGGGGCCTGCGTTGGGGGCGCGTCTTGGGGAATCGCCGACGGCGTGCCGGGATTCTGGGCAGGTGCGGCTTGCGCTGCCGGTGCACCTTGGCCAGCTGGGTTGGCCGCCGGCCCCGCTGCACCTTGGGCATGTGCGGCGGAACTCCACGCCGACAGCACGATGGTCGCGGTGATCATGGCTGGCACACCGTGAGTGCAGCTGGCGATGAAACGCGGCGAAGTTGTCCGGCGCGATCCGTGCATGGGCCTTTCCCTGCCCACATCCTGCGGGCAGTGCCGGGACTCCGGCACTTCGGCTGCATCGGCAATCGCGCGAACTACGGTGAGAATTGGCGTGTTCAAGGGCTGGTGTACCAACGCTCCGTCACGCCTCCGGTGGTGGGAGCGATCTCCAGTTCCAACCTGTCCGACGCCCCTGGGATGGACAGCTCGATGATGGGAGCCGCAGTGTCGACAGCGACGGCCAAGGCCCCATAATGATTGAAGTTCAGCACGCCAGAGGCCGCTCCCGCGATGGCGAGGCGCACATTCATGGCTTCCTCGAACCCGCCCGGACCGAAGGAAACGACCAGATCCTCACCGCCCCGGGCCAAGGTGTAGCCCTGGGTTCCAATCGTCAGCGCGGCAGGTTCTGTGGGATTGGCCAGGCTCCACGCCTGTGCCGCCATGACATCGGCGACCAAGCGCTCCCGGGCCGCGATCAGCCGCCCGTGCGCCGAATCGAGCATGGCCGGGATCGCCACCGCCGCCAAGCTGCTGACGATGACGAGGACGATCGAGAGTTCCACGAGGCTGAATGCACGTTGGATGCGATGGCGCATGATGGGCTCCATTCAGAAGTCGACGCGGATGCGTGTGGGGATCGACTGGGACCCGCCGCGGGGCGGCGGCGCACCCTCGGTCAGTCCCGTGATGTCGTCCAGGGCATGGTCGTAGAAGAAGCTCGCCGAGTTGCGCATGATCACATGGTTGGCGCAAAGACGACCGTAGATCTCCGTGCTTCCGCGCAGCCACACAGGGTTCGTCGGCATGAAGACCGAGCCGATCACCGAGCAGTTGTTGAAGTCCCAGAGGAAAACCGAGCTCAGGAATGCCGGATCGGGATAGATGCGCACACGCCATGGCTCCATGTACTGGGGCTCGGCTGGCGCATGGTCGCTGCAGGCGTTCGCCTGCCACTGCCCCATCCATGCCTTCTTGTGGGGGTCGCCCTGCTTCTTCGCCGCGTTGGGTTCGCTCGCGCAGGTCCAGTCCTTGCCGACCCACGAGTTGGCCATGGTCATGTCATAGGCCACGAAGAACAGCAACTGAGAGTTCTCCTTGAGCTCGATCGTGCTGTTGGTGCAGGTGAAGCTTCGCGCATCAAGGTCGAACCACATGCGGGCCTTCATCACGATCTTGACGTTGCCGTTGATGATGAGCTTGCTGTTCTCGAGCTTGAGCTTGTCGTCCACTCGGTAGACGCCGCTGTTCATCGTGACGGTGCTGCCGTTCACGATGTTCATGTCGCCGCCACCGATGGGGATCCCGAAGAACTCGTTGCACTTGATGCGGGTCGGGTTGAGGGTGACCGTGGTGGCGCTGTAGGTCTTGTTGCCCGTGATGGTCGTGCCGCCAGCGAAGGTCGGTTCGGCCGGCGGCTGGATCGGTCGTGCGCTCTGGCCCTGCGTCATGCGGACCAGATCCACTTCATCCGCACTGCCGCCCGAGACCGTCACGCTTTCCGCGCCGTACGGGTGGTGCAGGTACGCGCCGATGTCGTACTCGTAGGAGTTCGGGAGCGCTTGCCAGTTGGCGGCGACCAGCGGGTTGCCGCCATTGAACCGGAAGAGCATGTCTGACGTGCCGTACTCCAGGTGCGCCACCCCAGCCCGTGCGGCGCGCTTGACCGCCGCGGACTGGCTTGCGATCGCCGTGGCCATGGACGCCTGCGTCCCGGGCACATCGACCGGTGCTCCCTCGAAGTAGGCGGCCTCGCCAAGCTCGACGCCCTCCATCCCGAACCAACCTCGCTCAGCCTGCGTGCCGATGTTGATCGGCAGCTCCTGCTCGCTCGTCGGTGCGCGCTCCCAGCGACCGATGAAGTTGTCGCCCTCCATGGTCATGAGCTTGTTGGCGAAGATCGCGTACTGGCCTTTGACCAGGCTCTGCAGCGAGAGTTGGGCGGTCATCCCGTAACTCGTCCCGCCGATGGTCACGGTGATGCCGGCCTCGAACTCGGTCGTCACCGCGCCGGGAGCGGCGCCAGTGGCCACGTCGGAGATCGTGACGTTGAGCACCGCACCATTGCTCATGGTGTAGTTCTGCAGGAGTACGCCATCGCTCAGTGCGGCCCGCCACTGGGCAGCGAGGGACGCGTCGGGTTCCTGGAAGATCCGCGCCAGCATCTCGCGGGACAGGGCAAGACCCTCGGCCGCAGCGAGCCGGCTCTGTGCGGCCTGCGCCATGCTGGAGCCGATCTCGACTGAACCGGATCGGGTCTTCACGAACGCCGTGCCGGCTGTCGCCGCCACGCCGAGGGCGAAGAGTGCCATCACGAGGGCCGCTCCTCGGCGGCGCGGACGCTTGGAGTGCTTCATCATGATCCACCTCCACAGATTGGATGGATGTCGGGAAACGGCATGTGCTCATCAAGGCGGACATCGAGCCTGAGCTCTTCCTCCCCGGTGGGATCTCCGGCGTCGTCGAGCCGCTCGCGCATGAACGCGAACTCGATGCCCAGAACACGGTTGGTACAGATGCTTGCGTTGCCGTAGGTGAACCGCGGTGCGGCTGCCACGACGCCGTCACGCGCCATGGGCGCCAGTCCCTCGGCGATCGGGAAGATGGTCAGCTGCCCAGCCGCGCGGAGATCCTCAAACACACCGTTCCAGTAGTCGGCATCCACCGTGAAGTAGCGGTCGCCCTGGCCAGCCGGGATGGTCGCGGCATTGACCACTGCTTCCTTGAGCGACCAGCTGCCGTCGGGTTCCTGTTCGAACAGCAGCCAATGAAGCTCATCCGCCGTCAGGTTGACGAGGTCGAATGCCGACTCGGCGCCGGCCCCGGAATCCTCGAGCATTTCCGACGGCAGCCAAAGCAGCGTGCGCTGCTGATCCTGCTCGAGCAGCATCCGGCTTTCCAGCATCAGTCGTGAAACGTGGGCCTGCACTGCCGCCGTGCGGACGATGGCCGCGGCGCGTACATCCTGCAGGCGCAGGGCGCGGTGGAACGTGCCGAGAAAACCAGCCACGGCTCCGGCGACCATCGTCACCGTGACCGTGGCCACCATCAGCTCAAGCAGCGTGAAGGCGCGGGGTCGCTTCATGGCGCATCCCCCTGCGTCTCCTCCCACGTCTCGGGGCGGAACCGTCGCAGCACAGCCAGCTCGCGCTCTCCGCCATCCTCATTGAGGTCGTAGACCGTGATCGTGATCTGCCAGCCGGTGAGGACCAATCCGGCGAAGCCGGGAATCGCCTGCGGCTCGGCAGCCACCGTCGTCCGACGTCCCATCTCCGACATCAGGCCGGGCATGGCCGTGCCGTCAGAGGCCACCAAGGCGCCAGGTAGTTCATGCCCCGCAAGGTTGGGAGCCGTTCCGTACTCCGTCGTCAGCGCCTCGGTCATGCGGCTCTCCGCGCAGGCCGCTGCAAGCGTGATGCGCAGGGCATCTTCCTGGGCGGCAATGCCCGAGCCGATCGCCGTCGATGCCGCAGCGGCTGCCATGGCCACGATGACCAAGGCCACCAGGCATTCCACCAGCGTGAAGGCGGCGCGCGCAGTGTTCATGGAGGATGTGGTCGGACGGAACGGCATGGTGATTCATGGAAAGGATCCAATCTGGCTGAACCACCGCAAGGACGCCGTAGTACAGAGATGAACGAAAAAATCTGATCGATCACTTGAGTCGCTCCTCCGTGCATCCGACGTTCATCCCGGCGGCTGTTGGCAACGCAGGGACCGTCCCTGGCAAACAGCCGCGAACGGACGGTTTCCAGCCTTTAGGAGGGCTTTCCCATGACGACTCAATACGCAACGACCAACGGCAACAACGGCACCTGGACCAATGGCAAGCGCGGCGGCAAGCGCGCCTTCACCCTGATCGAGATCCTCATTGTGGTCGTGATCCTGGGTGTGCTCGCGGCCCTGGTGGTGCCGAGCGTGACCAGCGCCTTGGATGACGCGAAGACCGAGGCTGCCGAGGCCCGCGGCTCTCAGATCCTCACGATGGTCACCCGCTTCAACCAGTTCCAGCCCGGTGGCGCCTCGATCTCCCTGCCCTCGTCGGCCGGTGCGATCACCACCACCGAGCTCGACAAGCTGGTCACCGCCGGCTACTGCGAGGGTGATGACATCACCAACCAGCTGACCAACAACTCCACGTGGTACTACGACCCCACCACCAAGACGATCGCCCCTGAGTGATCCTGTCGGCTGGAACCTGAAGACGTGGCGCGCCGTGCACGGGCAACCGTGCGCGGCGCGCAGTACGAAGGGACCGAGTGAAACTGGAGGGCAGACCATGTTCAAGGCACTTGCACCACGCACCGAGATCGCGATCGACTTCGGCACCGACCGCACGCGGCTCGTGCAGCTGAGCCAGGTCGGGCTGGACGCGTCCATCGATGCGGCCGCCGAGTTCGACGCCTCGCCGTTCGCGACCTCCGGGGAGGACATCACCATCGAGCCGGGCTTCGTGCAGGCACTCCGTCATGCGCTGAAGACTGGTGGATTTGCCGGCCGCCGATGCGCCCTCACGATTCCCTGCTCGGCGCTGCTGATCGATACGGCCGAGTTGCCGTCGCTTGCGAAGGACGAACTCCTGCAAGGCGCGATCTGGGAGGCCGTCGACCGCTTTGGCCTCGATCGCAATGCACTCCACCTGGGCACCCTGCCCCTGGGCGGAGGAAGCCGTGCCGCGGCGGCCTGCGAACACCTGCTCGTGGGCATTCGACGGCAAGTCGCGATGGCCCTGACCGATTGCGTCGCCCGCGTCGGACTCGAGCCGAGCCGCATCGAAGCCGCACCGCTGGCCGCACTGCGTACCGCCTGGCGCGGCATGAGGATGGCCACGGCCGGCGGCTGCTTCGCAGTGCTTCATCTCGAAGACGGCAAGGCGGGACTCAGCATCATGTCGGGTACTGGCATCGCCTTCCACCGTGCCTTCGACTGGAAGCCAGCCTCAAGCGGCGACCCACAAGCCGAGTGGATTCCCGTCGAGGGCGAGGATCCTGGGACTGCGCGGGTCTTCCGCTGGTACGGCCTCGCTGAGGAAACGCTGCAGTGCTTCCGGCATGTCGACCGGAAGCTCGGAGGTACCTGGCCTTCGCAGCTGGTCCTGACTGGTCCCGCGGCCACTGACCCCGCGCTGACCACCGCACTCTCGAGCGTGTGCAGCGTGCACACCCTTGCCGTGGGGCTCGCGCCCGGCGTGCTGCAGGGCGTGCTTGATCCGATGGCTGCACCGTGCACCTGGAGCGCCGCACTCGGCAGTGCCCTGAACGGACAGGCCAGTGGCAGCGGACGGAGGGCCGCATGAACGAGTTCCATGTCAATCTCCTGCCGCCCGAGGCGCTGCGTCACGCAGGCATCCGCCTACGCCGACGCATCGTCGCACTGGCCGCCACAGCCTTCGCCGTCACGCTCGGCGGCCTTGCCGCGCACAGCTTCAACGAGAGCCGCTCCGCGGCGATCCGGGTGTCCGTGGCACAGGACCTTCGCGAGAGCGCCCAGAGCATCGATGACGTGCATGCCATGCTCATGGCCGAGCGCGAGCACCTCAAGCGCCTGGTGGCGTGCCAGCAGACCGTATCCCTGCCGGCCCAAGCGAGCGACGTGATCGCCACCATCAGCCACCTCCTGCCGGGGGGCGTGTCGCTGGACGCCATGAAGATCAGCATCAGTGAAGCCAAGGCCCCCGCCTCGCGTGGGCATGCTCAACCTGTCCCCACTGGCCAGCCCAAGCCCGTGACGCTCGATGTGGCGCTCGCCGGCCACAGCATGACCCTCGGCGCCGTCTCGGAACTCGAGCAGCGTCTGGGCGCACGCGCGCCATTCGTCAGCGTGCGACGCAACGAAGTCAAGCAGGCCGGCTCGGGCGAGCAAGCCTTCAGCCTCACCGTGCGCGTCGATCCGTGGGCGCAGCCTGACGGCGCGGACCGAATCGTCTCAAGGAGCATGCCATGACCAGCTGGCCCGCCATCAGCCGCGAGACCGCCATGGCCGCGGGGACCACACTCATCGGAACGATCGTCGTGCTCGGCATG